>NZ_JBDGJV010000007.1:34569-219631 GCF_057656715.1 Neobacillus sp. Soil_C_43 | reverse complement strand
AATTTATAGTAATATTGATTTGGGTCATCATCATGTCCTCCGTTTATGGTTTTCTTGGTCGAAAACATTGTAACACGGGTCATGATGATGACCTATTTTCTTTTTACACAATTATATGGACTTAATCGCATAGAACCCCTCTATGAGCCCTTTTGCTGTTTTTTTCTTTCTCTTCGGGCTCATAGAACCTTCCTACGTTACCCAAGGCTATCCATTCCACTAAGTTCAGGCTCATAGACTCCTCCCAGGTTACCTGAATCTCTCTTTCCTAATCGATTAGGGCAGGTAAACCCATATACTACAATTATCCAAGACTGTGGTGCGACATAATTAAAAAAACGCACCTACTAAAGGTGCGTGCTTGCGTTTGCTATCTTTTTTTCTTTTTAGAAAGATCCAGGGCTGCTTGTTTATTTTTATTGACCTTTTCTAAGACCACTTGCACATGGACATTTTTCTCATCCACATTGGTTACTTTAGCAACTGTCCCTTTTAGCCCTTTAATCTTGATGGCTTCTCCTTCTTCCGGCACAGTCCTGAGAAGCTGTGTTAATAATACATTTTTGTTTTCTAAAAAATGAACAGCAAACATGATCGAATCACCTATTTTCATATGGTATGGTTAGAATTCCTTCTACCTAAAAATATTAGATTCGAGTGAAATTTAGACCTCCATCCAAAAGTTTGACTTACAAAACCCCCGAAAACAGCCGAGCGAAGCTTTCTTTGAATTTGACCACTGGTTTCCTTTTGTAAAATTCAACAGCGCGAATGCGGCGGCAGTCGTTAAGGTCCTCTTGGAAGTGGTCAACCAGTTCGGCAATTGAGTCTGTTCCTGATAAAAACAAATTGACTTCGAAATTCAAATGAAAGCTGCGCATGTCGAAGTTGGCGGTTCCAATCGAGGCCAGGTCTCCATCGACAATAAGGACCTTTTTATGAAGAAAGCCCTTTTGGTAGGAATAGATTTCAATTCCTGCACGCAGCAGTTCTGGAAAATAGGATTGCGTCGCATACTGGGTAAGAAACCCATCATTCGTTTCAGGTACCATTAAGCGTACCTGGATGCCTTTCCTGGCAGCAATCCGAAGAGCCGTTTGGATGGACGGGCTCGGAATAAAGTAGGGGGTGGCGATCCAAATGGATTCTGTGGCCGAGGAAATCATCGCGTAATAGTGATCACTCATATCACGTGTTTCGGGACCAGTTGCGACAACATGTACTAATCCATCACCGTCCACCGGTTTCGGTTCCAAATAGCGTTCATTTTCAAAAAAGTTCTCACCTGAGGCATAGAGCCAGTCTAGCAAAAAGACGGCATGTAAGGTTTGTACGGCCTCCCCTTCGAGAATGAGGTGGGTGTCGCACCAAAAGCCAAAGTGGTCGTCCTCTCCCAGGTACTCGACCCCGACGTTTAAGCCGCCGACAAAGCCGATTTTTCCATCGATGACGATGATTTTGCGGTGATTTCGAAAGTTGAATTTTTGATTGATGAATCCTGCTTGGATCGGTAAAAAGGGGTGAATCTGAATGCCGGCTTCCTCCATGATTTTTAAGTCGGCTGTGGAAAGGGAGAAGCTGCCGACTGCATCGTACATGAGACGGACCTCTACACCGGCCTGGACCTTTTCTGTAAGGATGTCAATGAGCTCTTTCCCCAGGCGGTCATAGCGGAAAATATAGTATTCGATATGGATAAAGTCCGTTGCTTGCTGGAGTCGACGTTTAATTTCCTCAAAGGTTTCATCTCCGTTTTTCAACACTTTCGTTCTTGTATTCTGATTCCAGTTGGTTAAGGTTACCCGCTCCAAATAGTTCGCAAATTCACGCTGGTGCTCATTTAACCCGGACATCGTCAGTGTTGCGGTCCCACCACCAGCCATTCCCCATTTCTGTTTGTTCAGCTCCTCAAACATGTCCCGGTCGAGGCTGCGTTTCCTTTTAAACAGCTCGCCTTTATGTACCAGTTGGCCGGAATAGACGTAGAAGATATAGCCCAGTATTGGCAGGAACACTAATATATACATCCATAGCAAGGTGTTCTGGGCTGGGCGGTTTTCGAGCCACAGTGAGACCACTGTATTTACAATCATAATGGTGTAAAACGTGAGGCAGAGTGCTTTCCAGTGAAAGGGGACGTCAGTGCACAACGCCACGTAGCCAAAAATCATCATCATGAGGACATAAACAAATTCTACCCTGAGTTTTTTCATATAGAGTTCTCCCCATAGCTTTTTACAAATGAATACCCTTTCCTTGAAAAAGCTAAACCAAAGCAGGCAACGCCCCCATAACAGCCCAAATAAAAACAGGAGGTCCTTAAAGGAGCTCCTGCCACTTCTTTTATTCCAATTCACCATTGCCTGCATTTTTTTGTAAAACTTTTAAGCCTGATCCAATATCAGAGGCCAAAATATAGTTTCGGTCTACAAATACGCCCCAAATATTTGATTTGCTTGGGATATAGATGCCTGTTTCTTTCGGGGCTGATGGGTCTGTGATATCAACCGTTCTTACACCACCCGAATAATGGGATAGATATAAGGTATTTCCATGGACCTTAGGATCATGGACAGTGGCCCCACCAGGAATGACCCCGGTAAAATCGGTTCTAAATGTGCTCAATAGCATTGGTTTTGATTTGTCCTTAATATCATAAATCATTGTGTAGCCATATGCCGATTCGAATCCTTCTCTTACTGGTCCGAATACTTCTCTAGTCTCAACTAAGACAGTGCCTCCCTTGGCCAAGTCCATAGAGTGTGCTGCCCCTTGAACAGTATTAGCAAAATCGGTTCTTCCGAGGTAGACAGGGTTTTTCGCATCGCTGATATCAAGCATAATCGTCCCTAAATCCCAGTATGATAGGAAAGCAGTTTTTCCAGTTTCATCTGTTTTTACACTATGCGCAAATGCCGTACGTTTAATGCCTTCTTCATCTGTCCAGTTGTAGCCGTCATAGTTTTCATTGCTGACTTGAGAGATGTAATTACGAGGATTAAACTCGTAAACGGTTTCCGGATTAGATGGATTCGATACATCTACAATAGACACATCCATTCTTTTTCCATGCGAGTAATAATCTGCATAGCAATCAGCTGTCAGAACATAGACGTTATCTCCTTGAACGGTTAGATACAGCTCATGGGTGCCGCGTGATCCTGATGAAGAGGATTCCCAAAAACCGAGTTTTTTAGGTTCAAGGGGATTGGTTACGTCATAAAGGACAAATCCACCTTGTGTATTTGAATCCAATCGATTCGTTTTTTGCACACTTACTGCCGCCAAATCTCCCTTAAAGTTTTTCGTATTGACCGATTTTACAATTACTTTTTCCTGCCATGTGCCTGGAATATCGGCAAAGTGAGAAACTTCTACTGGGTTGGATGGGTTCTTCATATCAAATATCCGAACTCCCCCTCCGCCTCCATTGGCAGAATGGGTTCCTAAGTAGGCATACCCTTTATAGCCATATACATCGCCTGTTGTATTTTTAACACCTGGGCGGATTTCTTGCAATTGAACTGCCGCTACTTCCTTGAGGTTGCCTGTATTCTTACTGCCTTCAAGCAATGGGACTGCCAGTTCTACACCTGCCAGGTTTTCTCCCTTTTCTTCGCCTCCACCCAATTCATCATGAGCGAAAACGGACGTTCCTCCTGCTGAAAATACTAATACTCCTGCAATTGCCGCATTGACTAAAAATTTCTGTTTCATCTTAATTCCTCCCCTTTAATATCAACCTCTATGTATGCTTCTAATGTAATTTTAATCTTAAGGAATATTTTTCTATTTTTATATAACCAATATTTCCTAATGTTTCTACACAATTGGACAAATTTCCCATCGTTCCATTTATCTAGTTTTTTAGAGAGGATGTGATGTTTTCACTATAATTAACTGGTTAACGCACTGACTTTTGTCCCCCTTCTTCCTTCTACGAACCAACAAAAAAAGCCGACCAAACTATTTCTATTAAAATAGCTGGCCGACTAAAAAGGTGGCGTCATCTTTTCGCTTCGTCATATGCAGTTTTAAATGGTTGGACATATCTTCAATCGACTGGAATCGGGTTAGCTCCTGCTTAATCGAAGGGAGATGAAGGCCATCCGTGTGCATCATAAATTTGGAGTTTTCTTCATAGGGAAAGGTATCAATTCGATAGGTTTGCGGCTTTCCTGATAAAAAGCCAGTAACAGGAATGGGATAAATATAGAGTCCTGAAGGAAGATAGAATACAAATTGAATGTTACCCACGGAGCAGTAGGTGACTTCCTTCCGTTGAAAATGGGCCTTTAAAACCGAAACGGTGGCGCCTCTCTTCAATTTCAGTGCTTGATTACAATAGTCCATCAGCACCTCGACTTCTTCATGATGGTGCTGCTCAATCACTTTCCTTACAGCATCCGATGACTGATTCGCGTACAGCCCGCTCCCTAGACCGTCAGCCACCGAACAGATAAAGTACTCGTCCGTTGCCTTCATGAAAAAACTATCACCATTAAAGCTATTTCCTTCTTTTTGAATTTGAAAGGCACGTGCTTGAACATATGCGTTGGTTTCATGATCAAGCATGAGTAACCCCTGAATAGGCATCCTTAACTAGTGCCTTTCGTAATTTTTCAATCGCCTTTTTTTGCAGACGTGATACGTGCATTTGTGATATTCCCAAAAACTCACCTGTTTCCTTTTGACTCTTATTTTCGATGTACGTCCAGTGAATAATTTCTCTTTCTCGGTCCGATAACACATGGAGGACACTTTCAAGCATCATGCGTTGGTCCACTTTTTCAAAACCTTCGTCCTTCGATCCCATCACATCGAGCGCCGTAACCGTACTTCCCTCAGATCCGGTTTCGATTGGTTGGTCAACAGAAACGGATTGATAGCTTTTCCCCATTTCCATTGCTTCTAGCACTTCTTCTTCACTCACATTCAAATAATCGGCAATTTCCGGGATTTTCGGTGAGCGTTGATACAGATTGGTCAGCTCGTCCACTACAGTTTTAAGCTTCGGCCATAATTCCTTCACGCGTCTCGGCACATGGACACTCCATGTTTTATCTCGTAAGAATCGCTTGATTTCTCCAATGACCGTTGGGATTAAAAACGATTCAAACGACCGTCCAACATCTGGTTCGTATCGCTTAATTGCTCCTAATAACCCAATCATCCCTACCTGCATGATATCCTCATGAAAGTCCCTGCCCTTTGAAAATTTATTGGCAAGACTCCCGACAAGAGCGGTATAATTCTCCACGAGGATTTGCTGCACCTCTGGAGAGCCTGTCTGCTGCACCTCGAGAATGAGGGCATCAATTTCTTCCTTAGTTCGCTTCACGGTTTGAGATGGTTTGGTCATGATTTTCACGCTCCCCACTTACATTCTTCACCATGAAGACCGTTACCCCGGACTGATTCGATACACGGACCTCGTCCATGAGCGTTTCTATCAAAAATAGACCTAACCCTCCTTCTGCCAAATCGTCCACTGTACTTGATTTTGTGTAAGGGCCTAGTTCTTTTTTCGTTTGGATAAAATTAAAGCTTTGTCCGTAATCAGCGACCATCATTTCTAATTTATCCGGGTAGATCCCAAAGCCGACGATGATTTCTCCACCTTCATCACTTTGGTAGGCATGCTGTACGGCGTTCGTTGTTGCCTCACTAATGGCAATTTTTATATCCTCGATCTCCTCGTATGTAAATCCCATACGGCTCGCGATACCTGATAATGTTAACCGGATTACCCCCACATAATCGGGTTTCGCTGGAATCTTCATTTCGATATAATCCATCACTTGGTTCATACTCCCCCACCTTTTCATATGCAAATAATTTTTGCCGTGTTTGTTTTACTATCGTCCCGTTCTAATTGGTAGCAATGGTAATAATATTGCTTAAACCGGTAATTTCAAACAACCGTTTCAGTCGGTCAGAAAGGTCAACCAGTTTCAATTCGCCTTCATTTTTCTTCAGCTGTTTGAAAAGGCCCACAAATACACCTAGGCCTGTACTATCTAAATAAGACACATCCTTCAGACTGATGACAATCGATTGATTTTTCCCTTCTGCTAGAGGTAAAAGCTCATCCCTCAGCTGTGGTGCTGTAAAGGCATCGATTTCGCCTGCAATCTTTACGACTGTATCCTCATTATTGTGATATTTATCTATTAGTAGATTCATTCTTTGATCACCTCAGGATTATTTATTTTTTACATACCCGCTTCAACAAAAGTCTAAACCTTTCTTTTTAAAATAATTAAAGTAAAGTCGTCACGTATTTCAAAATTCTGAATTCTCTCGAGGTCACGATAGATATTTTCTACCATTTCTTGTGCAGGCAGATGCTGATATTTACGAATAAAATCCGTGATGACGGACCGTTCGATAAAGCCCTCTTCGGTTCTTGATTCGGTGACACCATCTGATAATAAAACAATCATATCACCCGGCTCGACTTTTTTCTCATATTGATGATAGCTGGCATTCGGGTCCACTCCGAGGACGAGACCTTTTGCGAGGATGTCCGAAAATGTATCCTTAGACGATTGATAATAAAAACCTGGTTCATGACCGGCTGATGCATATGTAAAGGTATGTTCATGTGAATCATAGATGCCATATAGCATAGTAATAAACATACTCGAATCGACATTGTTTTCTACGACTCTATTTAAATTTTCGAGCACATGTTGTGGATGGACACGTGACTCTAGCAGACTGTCCATCGCATATTTAATCATCGACATGCACAGAGCAGCAGGGATGCCTTTGCCAATGACATCAGCGACCGCAATACTGATTAACTGCTTGTCTTGAACAAATCGATAATAATCACCATTCATTTGCTTGGCAGGAATACTGATAGCGCCAATATCTAACACATCTATTTGGGGAATTTTCGTTTCTAAAAGGTTATCTTGAACGCTCGCAGCAATCTCAATTTCCGATCTGATTTCAAGCTGCTGGTCACGGAGGCTTTGATGTTCCTGGTAGGCTAAACCATAGTCCATCATTACCTCTAATAGAAAGTCGCAGGAAGCGAACACTTCTTGCGGGAGGTCGGGGAAAAGCTCCTTCAATGCCGTACAATGCACATTGATAATTTCTTCAGGGGAGATTTGGTGTTCCATTGCTTTTCGACTAAACTTTTGTCCTTGATATAGTGCTGCTTCGGTTGATTCTTTCAGATAGCTGTATAGTATGCTGCGATATTTTGATTGAAACATATCTTTGAAATCCATTTCTTCACACCCTCCTAGCGAAGCCATTTCACCACCTGAATGCTCGTTCCTTCTCCCACCTTAGAAGTAATGCTGAACTCATCCATTAATCGTTTCACCCCTGGTAATCCTGCCCCTAAGCCACCCGATGTGGTAAATCCATCTTCCATTACTTTTCTTATATCATGAATGCCTGGACCTTTGTCCGAAGCAATAACCTTTAAGCCGCATTTTCCTAATTCATACATGCGGTCAATTTCGATTTCGCCTGTTCCAGCGTACAGATAAATATTGCGGGCCAGTTCCGAAATCGCTGTTGTGATCCTTGCTTGGTCAACCGAACCGAATCCAAGCTCCTTTGCAACGTTTCTCCCAAGCTGACGCGCTGCAACGATATCCCATTCAGTTATAATTTTCACACAGGATTCGTTCTCCATGCTTTACTCCCCCAACTCCCGCTGTAGTGTTTCCAACCCTTTTTCTAAATCTAGTGCTGTTCGCACATCTTGAAGGTGTATCCCTAGTTCTACTAGTGTGATCGCTACAGCTGGCTGGATACCCGTCAACACCACTTTTGCACCCATTAGATGGGACATACTGACCACATCGCCAAGCACCTTGGCAATAAAGGAATCTATCACGTCCACAGAGGTCAAATCAATGACAACACCGCCCACTCCTGTCTCATGGATCTTGGAAAGAAGATCCTCCTGAAACTGTAACGCAGTTTGGTCATCCAGCTCCCATTGGATCGAGATGAGCAGGCAGTTGTATAATTTTAAAATTGGAATTCTACCATTCATTGCTTATTCCCCCACTGAGACAATTTTGCGATTAGTCATTTCCAATGCAGCGGCAACCCCTTTTTGCAGGCTGTTTTTCGTAACGACCTGATTGAGGTTAATCCCTAAGTTAACGATTGTCTGCGCAATCTCTGGTCGAATGCCGACGATTAAACACTTGGCCCCCACTAATCGGACCGCCTCTGATGCTTGAATAATATGATGGGCCACCATCGTATCTACTACTGGCACACCCGTAATATCAATTAACACGACTTGTGCATGATGCTTCACGACACCCTGCAGTAAATTTTCCATAATCCGCTTTGCTCTATCGGTATCGATTGTGCCGACCAATGGCATCACAGTGATATTGTCGAAAATTGGAATCAGCGGTGCTGACAACTCCTGAAGAGCAATTTTTTGCAATGAAACAGTCCTTTGCCAGGACGATGCATAGTGATTGAGCACTTCTTTGTTAATCGGCGTTACCCATTTATCATAGGCCCAGCCAAATTCAATCTGTTCTTTTTCCGATGCCTCTCCCACCATGTGGAAGAACATAATTTTGGAAAACTCCATTAAGCTGTCCATAATAAAGTTTAGATTCCAGCCTAATTGGACCAACTTTTGCGCGAAATCTCTCATTTTGTTCTTCGCTTGGTTGTCCTGATTAATTAAATCATGAACTAATATATTAATATATTCATCGCCAATATTCGTATAGACTTGGTCGGTTATGACAGTTGAAAGTTTCTGCTCATCCATCGAGCTCATTTTTTCTACCCACTCTTGTAAAAGCTGTCCCCTGTTCGCTTGAATAAACTCAATCATTCGAGTTGCGTTTTCCATCTTACCTCTCCCATCCTACCTTTTTTCCTATTATTTCTAGTTACTATTATACCAATATACTCTATACAAAAAAATCACCATAATGGACTAGACCAAAAGTACTAGTTCCTGGTCAATTATTGTCCCTCACTTGAAAAAGGAGCCTCGTTTTTTCCCTTTTAATAGATCTCCTGTCCAGCCTTTGATCTTTAAATACGCATAGAGAAGGATGGTGGAGATGACGATGAGAATGATCGATAATGGATAGCCAAAGCTCCATTCAAGTTCGGGCATATGCTTGAAGTTCATACCCCACAAGGCCCCGAAAGCCATAATCGGGGTAAACACAGTGGTGATTACGGTTAACGTTTTCGTGATTTCATTTCCTCGATGGGAGGAGATGACTTCCTCTAAATTGATGATGGAATCAAGTTCATGTTCGTATTCCTGAAGAAGGGTCAGCGCTCGCTCAATCCGTTTGCAAGTCATTGGGAAAATTCTTCCCTCACACGGTTCATGAAGATTCACTTCTTCGATCGCCATCTTTAGCTCTTTGACCGGAATGAGGAGACTCTTCCACACTAATAGTTCGTGCCTGCGCAAATAAACGAGCTCGAGTATGCTCGTTTCATTTCGTTTGCGGATGCTCCAGATCAGGGTTTTTAGGTCCTCTTCAAACCGGTCAATTTCAACTAGCCATGCATTCATCCATTCTGCGATGAACAGCATGAAGCCTTCGACGGCGTTGGTAGTTTGGCTGATTTGACTTTGGAGAAGCTGGAGATCGATGTGTTTCAGGGTGTCCCAATCAAGGTCGATTGTTACCCATTGATCGGTGGTGACATAGAAATGAAAGAATTTGACGTCATGTTCCTCTTCGAAGCTTTGTTTATAGATGAGTGTGCCTTTGACTACTTTTTTTCCATTAGGGGTGATGGATACCCTGAGGCAGTTGGTTTTGTTGTTTTGAATTTGTTGCAGCCAATCGATGCTGCTTTCATGCTCAAGGATGGGGGTGAGTTGCTCGATTTCTTTTTGTTTCGCCTGAATCCAGGTCCAGTTGGTCGGTGTTCGGTAGGTGATCATGGCGGTCTCCTTTTTTTATGTTTAAAGTTCCCTGTTTGGTCGGAATTGAAACTTTTATGTTTGAGGGTTGTTTTAGTGGGTATACATATTTCAAATAGAATATTCGATTGGTTGATGTAAATGGATGATTTTTGGAACTACTTTTTCTAGGAGGGATTTGTAATGAAGCAAGTGTTTGGAATGAAATCAATAGTAGCTGTGGGAATTGGCGCCTCTGCTGTGTGGTTGTCGTCAAAGCCAAACCGCGTCAAAGCAGAAACGATACTGCGGGAGTGGAAGCGAAAGTTTCTACCCACAGTTTATGAAAAAGCCGAACAGCTTCCGATTGAAAAAGGCGGACACCCACATCCCCACGATGTCGAAGACAACAACATGGTAAGTGAAGGCGCGCAGTACTCGGTCCAGTTCTATAATGAAAAAATACAATAATCTTTGGGGACAGTCCCCCACTGCTTTAAAGCGGTGGGGGACTGTCCCCAAATTGAGGTGGAAATATGGTCCTCTTCTTTTTGCTGGTATATTTTGTCATTATTACGGCGGTTATTGAGATTTTTGTGGTGCTGTTTCGTTGTACGGGCTTGAAGGTGGAAATCTCACGGTTTCAAGTGATTTCGATGATGACAGGAACAGGATTTACGACGGGTGAATCTGAGCTGATTTTAGGACACCCGATACGAAGGAAACTGGCTATTTTTTTAATTCTGTTTGGCGCTTTCTCGCTTGCAGTGATTATTTCCTCGATCAGTCAGTTTCTTTCAGAGGGGCTCCGAACGAAGGAAATCTTAGCCGTAGCCGTTGGGGTGCTGCTGGTCTTTGTTGTGCTACGTATGTCTCGGATGCAGCGGCTGTTGTCCACGTTGTTTAACCGTCAAATGAAACAGAATGTGGAGCTCGTTGATTTGCCAGTAAGGGATGTGTTTTTATCCTCTAAAAAGGAAGCCGTGCTCAATCTGCCTATCTATAAGGAATCGTCGCTACATAACCGTACGATTCATGATGTCATTCCAGGACATCAAGGAATGGATTTCGTGGTCCTCTTTATTCAACGAGGCGGAATGAAATTGAGGAAAGATATCTACGGGGTGGTGCTCCATGAAGGTGACCAGCTCCTATTATTTGGGGATAAAAAAGTGCTGTGGTCAGCCTTTGAGCATGATTGGCGGGTTCTTGAGGAGAAGCGGAAGGACGAGGAAATGTAGACAGAACAAAAGGAGGAGGGGCTATGCGCTAGAGCTAGATTCGGACAACTAGTTCAGTTACCACACTCGGACCTTTTTATAATTTCCTAACAACAAAAAAACCAACGGCATGAGACTCGCTGACCGTTGGTTTGCACATTTATTTTCCTGTTTGTGGGACGAATTCTAAGAAGCCCTTTATTTGTTCTGGCGTGTAGACCTGGCTCAAGTATCTTCTTTTCAAATTATGTGTTGATCCCCTCTTAAAGTACCTTTAATATTTCCTATTTTATATGTTTTTCTGTCTTACTCGTCACTTTCGATGAATTACTCGTCAAATATATGATTTACTCGTCGATTTTCTATTTTATTCGTCTAAATTCACACTTTACTCGTCAATAACCTCATTTTACTCGCCAACTACTAAACTACAACCATTCCTCCATAAAAACACCACAGTTATCAAGGATAGTGGTGGGACAGAATTATTCACTTTTGAAAAAAGGTCCTTGGGTAAGAACCTTATTCATCGTCTCTCAATTTTTAGATACAAAATATGATACCCATCCACCTCTTCCACGGTAAACTCATAGCCCTCAGCTTCTACAGAAGCCCCAAACTCGACATCGCCATTTTGTTGTAGAAACCATCCGCCGATCGTATCGACGCCATCTTCCGATAAATCTGTACCGAGTAGATTGTTCACCTCACTGATACTCAGCTTGGCATCTACCACAAAATTATTTCCCGGAAATTCTCTGACCGCCGCGACTTCTTCGGCGTCAAATTCATCTCTTACCTCACCAACTATTTCCTCCAGGATATCCTCGACCGTCACTAACCCAGAGGTTCCTCCATATTCATCCATTAAAATCGCCATATGCGCATGTTCCGTTTGCATTTTCACCAACAAATCATGAATCGGAATCGACTCAATCGCCCGGATGACCGGCTGGATAAAGGTTGATAACGTCCAATCTTGTTCCTTCTTCAATATAGAGGAGGTTAAAAACATTTTCACATTCAACACACCTAGAATATGATCCTTGTCCCCATCCATGACTGGAAAACGAGTATATTTATCCGTCCTTACTGTTTGGATTACTTTTTGTAGACTATCGTCGACAGACAAACAAGACATCTCAGTCCGCGGAACCATAATTTCCTTGGCTGTCCGCTCATCGAATTCAAAAATATTATTTACATAAGTCCACTCGTTCTCGTTGATTTCCCCACTTTTAAAGCTTTCGGACAAAAGAATCCTAAGCTCTTCCTCCGAATGCGCTAGTTCATGCTCCGAAACCGGCTTTAATCCTACCATTCTTGTAAGCATTCGTGCCGAACTATTCAATAGCCAAATAAACGGATACATAATTTTGTAAAACCACATCATTGGTGTAGCAAACAGCAGCGTAATCGTCTCCGCTTTCTGGATTGCTGCCGTCTTTGGCGCCAATTCCCCTGCGACCACATGCAAGAAGGTGACGAGAGCAAAGGCGATTCCTATCGATAAAATATGGGTAAGTGATTCATTCAAGTGGAGGGCTTCCATCAACGGGTGCAGCAGCTTTTCTACCGTTGGTTCCCCAAGCCACCCAAGTCCTAATGCTGTTACCGTAATCCCCAATTGGCAGGCCGATAAATATTCATCTAAATGAGATACCACCCTTTTGGCGGCAACCGCTCCCTTCTTTCCTTCCCTCAGCAATTGCTCTATTCTCGAAGGCCGAACCTTCACAATCGCAAATTCAATCGCCACAAAGAACCCGGTCAAAGCAATCAACAAAGCAACAGATACCAACTTCATCATCATAAATTATCCCACCTTACAGAGATGGGGTCAGTCCCCCACCGCTGTAAAGCAGTGGGGGACTGACCCCAAATTTTACTCCTCGAGTTTTTGGTCTAGTTTGCGTAGATATTTGGCTGCGAATTCTTTTCCTCCGATTCCGAAGGCTAGTCCAAAGGCGAGGGCCAGTCCACCAAGGACAAGGATGAAGGCTGCATTGACAATGCTATGTGCGACACCGAGTTGATCTAGTGCCATAAAGATGGTAATCGCAAACACAGCGTATTTCGCTACCGCTGCCAGTGTGCGAGAGTAGGTTTGTTTCAACACATTTTGTAAGATTCGCTCCACCAAGTGCCCAACGTATAAGCCAACCCCTAAAATGACAAGAGCCGCTAGTAGCATTGGTAAATACGCAATTACACCTGTCGCGAGTGTCACTAAGAAGTTTAGATGTACAATTTGCAAGGCTTCCACAGTGAATAACAGAACCACCACGATTTTTGCCAGCAACCCTACCAACTGTGACAAGGTTGTCTTCGAAGCATCCGGAGTTAATGAGCCGACGCCCATTCTATGGAATAGACTATCAAACCTTACTCGCCACAGCATTTGGGTGACGATTTTCTCCACCATTTTTCCAAGCCAAATCCCTGCTAAAATCAACAATACGGCCACAGCAATGTTTGGAATCATCGACAGTACCGCACGAAGCATGCTGATTGCTGGTTCCGAAACGCCCTTCAAATCTAATTTTTCTAAAGCCGTAACAATCGTTGGAAGTAAGATTAAAATAAACGCGATATTTCCAATAATATTTGCAAGGCTCGCTCGTCCATCTACGGATTGATCGAAGCCTAAACGCTGACTTACTTTTTCCAGCCCTACATTCGTTAATAGGTTTGTTAACACATCACGAACGATTTTGGCAATTAACCAGCCGATGAAAATAATCAATGCGGCTGCAAATAATTTCGGAATAAACGCGAGTAACACAGATAACGTTTGTGCAAAAGGCTTTGAGATGCCTTCCATATGCAGTGCGCCTAATACTCCTGGTAAAAATAAGAGAAGCACAAAGTAGAAGATTGCCTTTGAGATGCTGTTCACTTTATTCATCGAATCAATTTCACCTTTTGCCAGCTTCCGTTTCACTAAATGATTTTCTAAATTGAAGCGGGCTGCTGCTTTTGTGAAAAGATTAGACAGCAAGAACGCGACCACCCAGGCAAACAGTAAGATAAGTGCTGCTTTTAATAGATTAGGAATTGCCGCCGTAATGGTCGAAAGCATTTGAACGAATGGTGTGGCAATAAAGCTTAAGCTCAACATATTGAAGAAAATCGTCCAAACTACTACTAATAAAAGATAGTAAACTATTTTTCCGATTATCTTTTCTGATGAGTATTTTCGCTTACCAAACTTTGAAAATAGCTTGTCGTCAAAGCTGGTCTTTCTTAAGGCCGCTTCTACGCCTCGGCCAATCCACTTGGCGATTAGCCAGCCCACTAATAGCACTACTAATGCCATGATTAGGTTGGGAAGGTCTTGAAAATAAGAGGACCAGCCCATCATCATTTCGTTTACGTGCATATCATCTCTCTCCTTTTCATCCACTCGAATTTGTTCTGCTATCTGTATTACCCCCTCTCCTCTTATTCAAACCAACAATCTAGCAAACAAACTTTTTGTAAAAATGCATTTAATGAAGGGGAAATTTTTTCAAAAAAGAAAGGTTTTGAATTTGTTTTCGCTGGGAATATAGTCACCAACACAACGAAACACACAAATTACAAGGAGGAGACTTATATGATTACCAATAGGCGAAGAAAATTATTAGCGGGTGGTTTAGCGGTTTTGTTCACATTTGGCGGCTTAGCCGGTTGTGGCGACGGCGTCGATCAAGATAATGGCATCAGTGATGGCGAACAAAAGGACGCCATCGATAAAGATACCAAGAAGGCAACCGATACCTCCTTCAAGGATGCAAAGGATAATTTAAAAGAAGCAAAAGAAGATATTGAAAAGGAATTGAAGGAAGACGGCGTTGGCGACGGTGTCGACCAGGATAATGGTGTCAGCGATGGTGAAAAGAAGGACGAGCCTGACAACCTGTAATCTAAAAGGCTTTTAGATGTAACAAAACATGTTTAATACCATACCAATATTGGTATTAAAAATACTAACCAAAAACAAGGAGGACGACACAATGAATAAGGACCAAGTAAAAGGAAATTTGGAACAGGCCAAAGGCGAAGCAAAAGAGCAGTGGGGCAAATTAACCGACGATCGTTCAACCGAAGTCGACGGTAAAGTGGATAAGGTCAAAGGAAAAGTACAAGAAGGCTACGGCGATGTGAAAGATAAAATGGAAGATTAAAACGATTGGTAAAAACATTTTAAGATACCTGAAAAGTGCCAGACTCTGTACTGTTTGATGCAGGGTCTGGCACTTTTTTGATGGTTTGGCGGAATAATGTGAGATGTTGGCGGAATACTTTTAAAAGTTGGCGGAATTAATGTAGAAACTGGCGGAATCCTCCATCAAATCGGCGGAATATCCATCAAATCCGGCGGAATCCACATACCAATCTTCTAACAAACAACCATAAAAAAAGAAGAGGTTCCCGAACCTCTTCTTTTTGATATATAACCCCTATATTTGAGCTAGCTGCCTTCCCCAAGGCCCCAGCCGGTCCATCCATTTCCCCCAAAAACCAAAAACCTTACATGTTGTTCAAGAAGTCGAGTGCTAGGTTTGGCGCTACTCCGAACAAGACGGAGCCGACAACCGCAACCAGCAGCACAACCACAATTCCAAATGGCACACGTAGCTTGCTTTCGTCCTTAGCTGGACGGAAGAACATCTGCGTCATGACGCCAAAATAGTAGAAATAAGAAACAACAGTTGTCGCAATCATGATTGATGCGAGCACATAATGCGGAGTTCCGAAAAACGCTCCGACAAAGATGTTTAATTTCCCAATAAAGCCCGCTGTACCAGGGAAGCCTGCCAAGGAAACAAGTAAAATTCCCATTAACACCGCAAGAACTGGCGAGCGGCGGTAAAGGCCAGCAAAATCAGCAATCTTTGTTGAACCTGATTTTTCCGTCACCACTTGAATGATAGCAAAGGCACCAAGGTTCATCAGCATGTAAGCAAGCAAGTAGAACCAGATTGAGAATACTAAGTTCGCACTCATAGTTGTTATAGCCACTAGCACATATCCTGCATGGGCGATACTGGAATAGGCGAACATTCTCTTAATATCTGACTGCTTCAAGGCTACCACGTTACCGACAACCATTGTTACCGCTGCAATCACGGCAAGGTAGTCATGCATCTTGAACAGAATGCTTTCACCACCGGCGCCGCCCTCCGGTGCTGCATTGTAGAATACAGCAACAAGGATACGAACAACGATGACAAAGCCTGCTGTTTTGGAAACTACGCTTAAGAAAGCAGTAACAGGTGTTGGCGCTCCTTGGTACACGTCAGGTGCCCACATATGGAACGGAGCAGCCGCGAGCTTAAAGGATAAACCAACAAAAATCATTAAGAAAGCGAGACCAAGTAAGTAGGTCTGTTGCGCATCACCAATCGCTGCAAGAGTTTGCGCGATCTTGAAAAGGTTCGTGGTACCGGTTAACCCGTACACATAACTCATTCCGAATAACGTAATCGCAGTGGAAATTCCGCCGTTGATGACGTATTTCATCGCAGATTCGTTGGATTCGACATGGTGTTTGCGAATACCCGCTAAAATATAAGAAGAAACCGTTAATAATTCTAATCCGATGAAAAGAGTAATTAAATCACCGCTGGAAGTCATAATCATCGCACCGAGCAACGCTGCTAAGAACAGGTAGTAAAACTCGCCGTGACTGTCTTCCAATCCATCCTTTTTCTCATAACTGACAGCTAAAAATAGCACTAGCCCTGATCCGACAAGAAGCAATAGTTTAAAGGCCTTGCCAAAGCCATCCAATGTAAAACTGTCTTCTAAAATCGAAGTGACATCTGTGTTCAACAAGCCGGCAACAGACACGATTGCTGCAAAAACTCCGAGAATGGCGATCCAGCCAAGAACTCGTCGGTCTTGTTTTTTCGGCATAAATAAATCGAGCAATGTTAATAGTGCTGACACACCAAGGATGATGAACTCCGGTGTCATGACACTCCATTCAAATGATTTCAATGTATCAAAATCCATCCTTCATCACCCTCCTAACCCTAGCATGATTGTTTCAAGTGTAGTTTGCAGCGGAGAGCTTAGAACACTTGGATACACACCAATTAATACGATTAATAATGTAAGAACCAGAACTGGAATGAATTCCACGCCTTTTAAATCAACCACACCAGTAAATTCACGGTGCGACTTGCCATACGTCATACCTAGAACCGCACGCAGTAAGTAGGCTGCCGTCATGATAATACCAATGGTACCAACTGCCGCAATCCACGGCATTTCTTTGAAAAGACCTAAGAACGCCATAAATTCGCTGACAAATCCAGACATTCCTGGCAGTCCGAGTGATGCCATCGCACCGGCAAGCAAGAAGCCTGCGGCAATCGGCATTCCCTTCGCCATTCCGCCCAAATTCTCCATTAACGATGTATCCGTACGTTCGTACAAGACACCCACCAAGAAGAACAAGAGCGCGGAAATCAATCCATGTGAAATCACTTGGAAAATCGCTCCCTGGACCCCTGCCTCATTCATCGCAGCAAGGCCAATTAACACGATTCCCATGTGGGAAATAGATGAATACGCCAAAACCATTTTAAAGTCTGTTTGAATGAACGCTAGAAACGCCCCGTAGAGTAGATTGATCACTCCAAGTACAGCAATGATTGTAGCAAGCGTCTCAAATTGCTTCGGAAAAATACCCATTCCAAAACGGATTAATCCGTACGCACCAATCTTTAACAGAATACCAGAGTGAATCATAACGACTGATGGCGGTGCCTGAACGTGTACCTTTAGCATCCAGCTGTGCAGTGGGAAAATCGGTAATTTTACACCAAATGCAACTAAAAGCGCAATTAGTAAGCCAAGCTTCAAATCACCAGTTACCGGTGTATTTGGATCGGCCATCATTTGTGTTAATAATTCAATATTCGATGTTCCTGTTTTTGCAAACAGAATCATGATCACGATCAACAGAACTGCTGATCCTAAACCGTTATAAATCAAGAAGCTGTAAGCTGCTTTTTCTTTTTCAAAATAACCCCATTTTCCGATTAAGAAAAAGGTCGGAATGAGTGTTACTTCAAAGAAGATAAAGAACAGGATTAAGTTCTCAGCGGTAAATACGCCAAGCATACCCACTTCTAAAAGAAGGAATAGCATGAAATAACCTTTCCATTCTTTTTTTATAAAAATGGAAGCAATGGATGCGAGTGTCGCAACAACCGTTGTTAAGACAACCAATAGAAGCTGGAAGCCGCTTAATCCAAGCTCGTAGTGAACTGAGAAAATTGGCTCAGAAATCCCGTTCATACCGCGGAATTGAATCCAAGGCACCGAGACAGAAAAGTCCGCTAAATCCTTGCCCCATTGATAATGGAGGTAGGCCGCTAATGCCAGGATTAAAGCCGGTAGTGTCGCTAAAAATCCGACTAGTTTAATTGATTTTTCCTGCGTTTTAGGCATGAACGCCAAAACCGCAATACCTAGTAAAGGGGAGAATACTAGGACGGAAAGGACTGCATGTAAATTCATCGTAGGTACCCCCCTGTTAATGCAAAGATGACGGCTAATACTGCAAGACCGATGAAGGCCACTGCGCCATAGGTTTGAACCTGTCCGGTCTGCATCTTCGAACCTGTTTGACCAAGCCCTTGGACGATCCCGACTACACCCTTCACGAGTCCTTCTACAAGGAAAACATCGATGAAGCGTAAGAAGTAGCTGATTGCTTTTGTAGCGGCTACGACAGTCAATTGATAGAACTCGTCAACGTAATATTTGTTAAAAAGAATCGTATGCAGCGTGTCACCTGTGCCACTCAACCAGTTGCGGGCTAGTGAACGCTTATAGTACATCATATAAGCAAGGAAAATTCCTGCTAAAGAAACGAGTGTTGCTGCAATCATAATCCAGACTGGACCTTCGACGTGGCCATGGTGTGCAAGTGCTTCATTGCCATCCACTAACCAATCGCCAAGGAACGTACCGAACCATGGAGTGTTGACGTAACCAGCGACCACTGCCAAGACACCGAGAAGAATCATCGGGAAGGTCATGTTGGACGGTGATTCGTGAACATGTTTTTGATCGCCGCGTGCTTCCCCAGTGAAAACTAAGAAGAACAAGCGGAACATATAAAATGCAGTCATAAAGGCTGCGATTAATGCTAGCAAGAAAAGGACTGGATGTCCGCCTTCCCATGCAGCGACTAAGATTTCATCCTTGGAGAAGAATCCGGATAGTAACGGCACACCGCTGATCGCAAGTGTTCCGATTAAGAAAAGCGGTCCGGTCAGCTTCAGCTTTTTCCAAAGCCCACCCATTTCTTCAATGTTTTGTGTGTGAACCGCGTGAATGACAGAACCTGCTGCAAGGAAAAGTAACGCCTTGAAGAAAGCGTGAGTCATTAAGTGGAACACACCCGCTACATAACCAGCAGACCCTAGGGCAAGCATCATGTAACCAAGCTGTGAAACGGTTGAGTACGCTAATACACGCTTAATGTCCGTTTGCACCAGACCGATGCTCGCTGCAAAGATTGCTGTAAATGCACCGATTACGGCGATGGTAAGTAGTGCTGTTTGGCTTGCTAAGAACAGTGGGAATAGTGCTGCCACTAAGTATACCCCTGCGGCAACCATGGTCGCTGCGTGGATGAGGGCCGAAACAGGTGTCGGACCTTCCATTGCATCTGGTAGCCAAGTGTGAAGTGGGAACTGACCTGATTTACCGACTGCTCCGATGAAAATAAGGATCGCAGTTAACGTAATCATTGTCGGTGAAATCTTTCCAGCTTCTACTGCGGCGAAAATATCACTATATTCAAAGCTTTTTGTTTCCCAGAATAGAAGAGACATCCCGATGAATAGGCCCACGTCCCCGATACGGGTCATGATGAACGCCTTTTTCGCAGCGGCCTTCGCTTCTTCTTTGTAAAAATAAAAACCGATTAATAGGAACGAACCGACACCGACAAGTTCCCAGAAAATATAAGTTTGCAACAGGTTTGGTGAAAGAACCAGCCCAAGCATTGCAAAGGTAAATAATCCTAAGTAGGCATAGAATACTGGAAACCGCTCGTCTCCATGCATGTACCCTTTGGAGTAGGTATGTACTAAGAAACTTACGAGCGATACGATAAACAGCATTAATGCATTTAATTGATTCACTTCAAAGCCCGCTGTTAGATGCAGATCTCCTATCGTGAGCCAGTCAAATTTCGTGACGTAAGTTGGCTCTGAAAAGCGCTCAAATAACACAAGGATTGAATAGACAAGCGACGCCAGCGTGAGCAAAATCCCCACATAACTGCTTGCCTCCTTCAACCGCTTACCGAATAGAAGAAGGATCAAAAACGATAATAGCGGGAAAAGCGGTATGAGCCATGCATTCTCCATCATTATCACTATCCCCTTTATAGAACATGGTGCCTGACACCCTCCGTGGACAAATCCCTATTTTATCTTTCTAGAATTTACATCCTTCGCTAAGCGAAAGGTGCCCTCCTGATACGGACAAATGGGGCGTAGTGTCTTTTTGTGGTGCCTGACACCCAAAGTGCTCTATCTAGTTTTTCATTGTGTCCATTTCGTCGATGTTGACGGTTTTCTTGCTGCGGTAGAGTGCGATTAGAATCGCTAGTCCGACCGCTGCTTCGGCTGCTGCCACGCTGATTGCGAACAGGGCAAAAATTTGGCCTGTAATCGATGGCGACAAACCGTATTTGCTGAAGGTGACCAGGTTAATGTTCACAGCATTCAGCATCAATTCGATTGAGATCAGGACGATCACTGTATTTCTTTTTGTTAACGCACCGTATAAGCCGATGCAAAACAGAATAAGTGCTAGTGCCAGGAAGGCTGAAGCGGGAACTGAACTCATTCCTTATCCGCCTCCTTTTTCTCATTTTTTGCCAAGATAACGGAGCCTACAAGGGCTACTAAAAGTAGTACCGATGTTAACTCAAATGGAATGACATATTTTGAGTAGAGTGCCTTACCAATTTGTAACGTGTTATTTTCGTGCAGCGTGGATGGTGTCTGTTCGATGTTGAAATCGTAGATGCCAATATACACTGCAAAGGCAAAACCTACAATTCCTAAGAACAAGAGTAACTTTCTCCATCTGCCTGCTTTAGGTTCACTTTCGTCATCATGCCTCGTTAACATAATGCCAAACAGCATGATGATGGTGATCGCACCAGAATAAATTAAGATTTGTACGGCAGCTACAAATTCTGCAGATAGCAGAACGTAAATACCGGCGATTGCGACGAAAGTGAAAATCAGGGCAACAACCATATGAACCACTTTCGTTAGGTTCAACAGAAGCACGCCGCCGATGATCGCAACAAGTGCGAGTCCCATAAATGCGAGGAATTCGCCTGAGAAGGTCATGCTTTATTCTCCTTCCGTATGTTTTCGTCGTTTTCATCTAACCATTCAAGGTTCTTAAATAACATATCGCGGCTGTATTCAGCGAGCTCAAAGTTATTGGTCATGATGATGGCTTCAGTTGGGCAAACCTCCGTACATAGGTCACAAAGGATGCAAATCTCAAAGTTGATGTCGTATGTGTCGATGATTTTCCCTTTTTTCGTTGGATCCGGATGCTTTTTACCTGTCAGGTTAATACATTCGGTCGGACAGATATTCATACATTGATTACACACGATACATTTTTCCGGATAAAATTTCTGAATACCACGGAAGCGATCTGGCAGTGGAATCGGCTTATTCGGATAATCGTAAGTAACCTTTTCTCGTGTTAATTGTTTTAGGGTATATTTCAAGCCTTTTGCTAATCCAAGCACGTTTTTCACCCCTTTTACCTTTTAAGAATTGTTAGTGGTGGTATTGGTGTCAGGCACCTTTCCTGATTTAGAAAAATAATGATTTGATTAAAGCCGTTAGGAATATGTTGCCTAGTGCTATTGGCAAAAGTACTTTCCAGCCAAATTCCATTAGTTTATCGACTCGGAAACGTGGGAACGTGCTTCGCAGCCAAATGTAAACAAAGACAACCACACTGAATTTAAGTGAAAACCAAACTGCTCCAGGAATAAAGCTTAGGAAGCCAATTGGCGCTAACCATCCGCCTAAAAAGATAACTGTAATCAAAGCAGACATCGCGAACAAATACACATATTCAGCGAGCATAAAGAATGCCCAGCGGAATCCGGAATATTCAACATGGTAACCGGCAACTAGTTCGTTTTCCGATTCTGGCAAGTCAAATGGTGTCCGGTTTAATTCCGCAATCGATGCAATGAAAAAGACAATAAATCCAATTGGTTGCAAGAGGATGAACCATCCGTTCTTCTGTGCTGCCACAATCTCATTTAGATTCAAGCTTCCTGATAGAAGAATAACGCCTAACACAGACATAACAAGCGGAATCTCATAGGAAATCATCTGGGCTGAGGCACGCATACCTCCTAAGAGTGCATACTTGTTATTCGATGCCCAGCCGCCTAGCAGCATACCAAAGGTAGTCAATCCAGAAACAGCAATATAATAAAGTAATCCCACACCGATATCGGCAAACTGAAATTTGTCAGTGAACGGCATCGTTGCTAGGACCATAAAGGATGGTGCAAAAGCAATGACCGGTGCAATAATAAATAATGGCTTGTCAGCTGCCTTCGGAATAATATCCTCTTTTAATAAAAGCTTGAGGACGTCAGCGACCGTTTGTAAGAGTCCCCACTTACCGCCGACTTGGTTTGGACCATGACGGAGCTGCATGTAACCCATTACTTTTCGTTCTGCTAAAATTCCGTAAGTAACGAAGCCTAATACGATTAAAAGTAAGACAGCACCGAGTAAAAAGAAAATCCCAAAGTTAGCCCAACTAGGACTTGACTGTAGCAATTCTTCTATCATTAGCCGTCAACCTCCCCAAGGACAATATCCACTGCCCCTAAAATAGCAATCATGTTTGCAATGTTTTCGCCCTTTAAAAGTTTTGGGAGAATTTGCAGGTTATAGAAGGATGGCCTTCTAAACTTTAAGCGGTACGGTTCTTTTTTACCATCGCTCGCAATATAACAGCCAATTTCACCACGTGGTGATTCAATTCGTACAAAAGCTTCACCCTTCGGCGCCTTAATAATCTTCGGCACTTTGGCAAGAATTGCTCCCTCTGCAGGAAATTGCGCCACTGCTTGTTCGAGGATTTTCAAGGATTCTGCGATTTCAGCAAGGCGTAGATGGTACCTAGCTAAGCAATCACCTTCCTCCGATGTTGGAACATCAAAGTCAAAACGGTCATAAACGGAATATGGTTCATCCTTCCGAAGATCCCATTTCACACCGGTACTACGAAGATTCGGTCCGCTAAGTGAATATTGGATGGCTTCTTCTTTTGTATACTTTCCGACGCCTTTAACACGGTCTAAAAAGATTTCATTTCCGCTGACAAGATCGTGGAAACCAGCAAGCTGACCGCGCATATATGGCACAAAGTCTCTTACTTTTTCAATCCATCCTTCTGGAGCATCCCACTTCACTCCGCCGACACGCATATAGTTAAATGTCAGTCGAGCACCCGTAAGTTCGTTTAGCATATTAATAATCATTTCGCGGTCACGGAATGCATAGATGAACGGACTTGTAGCTCCAAGGTCAAGAATATATGTACCCCATGCAACAAGGTGACTCGCAATCCGGTTTAATTCCATCGCAATGACACGAAGAAAATCCGCACGTTCTGGCACTTCAATCCCCATCATCGTCTCAACGGCATGACAAAGGACATAATTGTTTGTCATGGATGACAAGTAGTCCATTCGGTCTGTGTATGGAATAATCTGTGTATATTGCAGGTTCTCAGCAATTTTTTCAGTCCCACGGTGTAAATATCCGATAACAGGTGTCGCTTCAACAATGATTTCCCCATCAATTTTTACAACAAGACGGAACACCCCGTGAGTACTTGGATGCTGAGGTCCTACGTTTAGTATCATTTCTTCTGTTCTGATCATTGGTTACACCTCCACATCGTAAGGCTCATAATCTTTTCGCAGTGGATAGCCAACCCAATCTTCGCCGAGTAAGATACGACGTAAATCCGGATGTCCTGTAAACTTAATTCCTAATAAATCATAGGCTTCACATTCAGGCCATTCTGCGCCTGCCCAAAGCGGCTGCAAGGACTCGATGATTGGTTCATCACGGTCAATCTTCACTTTTAACGCGACGGATTGACGGTTTTTGTATGAGAATAAGTGAACATAAATCTCCATATGTGTTTCGAAGTCTGATCCATGAAGCTCTGATAAATAATCAAACCCTAACAGCTCATTGTATTTTAAAAATTGAGCCAGTTTAAAATATGTTTCACGTCTCGCTACAAGTGTTGGAACATCCTTTGAAAGTTTATTAATATAAGAATCTTCTAAAACATCAGATCCCATATTTTCTTCAATGACTTTCAAATATTTATCTAAAAATGGCTGATTGACTGAAGGCTTCTCTTCTGCTGCAGGGGCCGCTGTCTCTGCTTTTCCGCCTGCTGCTGCCTTTGCTTTGGCTGCCGCTGCTGCTTTCGCTTTTGCTTTAGCTGCTGCAATCGCCTTTGCCTTTTCATCATCGCCGCCTGCTGCCGCGTCCGCGTCTGCCATTCCGGCTGCTTTCGCCTTTGCTGCGGCCGCTGCCTTCGCTTTGGCTGCCGCTACTGCTTTGGCTTTTGCCGCTGCTGCCGCTTTAGCTTTCGCATCATCACCAGATGGTGCGTCATCTCCAGCTGCTTCAGGTGTGCCACCTAGCTCCATGGCTTTCCTCTTTGCTGCCGCAGCCGCCTTCGCCTTCGCTACTGCTGCTGCTTTTTTCTTCGCAAGGTCATCCGCATCAGAACTTGCTGCTGGGGCTTCATTCGAACCTGCACCGGCTGTTTCCTCCGCTGGGGCTGATTCTGATGGTGCCGTAGCTCCTGCGAGCTCCATCGCTTTTCTTTTTGCCGCTGCTGCCGCCTTCGCCTTCGCTACCGCTGCCGCTTTTTTCTTCGCAAGGTCATCCGCGTCATTCGCAGGCGCTGTTGCCGGTGCTTCAGTCGGTGGCACCGTTTTTTCAACTGGCGTTTCGCTCGCCGCTGATGCAGGTGCTTCGTCTTTAGCCGGCTCAGCAGGTTTTGAAGGAGCTTCCCCTGCAGCCTTTGCCGCACGTTTCGCAGCCGCCGCAGCCTTCGCCTTTGCTACCGCCTCTTTCTTTAACTGTTCAAGATCCTTTTCCCCACTCATCGGTTAAATCACCTTCTTCCCAGTCTTCGCTTCATAGCGAATCTTTTCCTTTAATTTATTGATTCCATAAATTAAAGCAGCTGGGTTTGGTGGGCATCCAGGTATGTATACATCAACAGGAACGATTTGATCGACTCCTTTAACAACTGAATACGACTTTACATACGGCCCGCCAGCTGTTGCACAAGAACCCATTGCAATAACCCACTTTGGCTCAGGCATTTGATCATACAATCGGCGTAAAATCGGCGCCATTTTCTTCGTTACTGTCCCAGACACAATCATACAATCCGATTGCCTTGGAGACGTACGGAAAAACGAACCGGAACGGTCTAAGTCATAATTCGCTCCGCCTACACCCATCATTTCAATCGCACAACAAGCCAGACCAAATGTCACCGGATAGATCGAATTACTTCGAGCCCAGGCCTTAATTTGCTCTAGCGTAGTCATAAATACACTTCTTTGTAAATCTTCCATTTCCTTAGGTGAAATGCCATCTAGTTTTAAATCCATTGTAGCACCTTCTTCTTCCAAGCATACACTAGGCCAATTAACAGCATAATCACGAAAATTAACATCTCGATTAACGCAAAAACACCTAGCTTATCATAGGCCACAGCCCATGGATATAAAAACACCGTTTCCACATCAAAAACAACAAACATAAGGGCAAAAATATAATAGCGGACATTGAACTGTACACGGGAATCGTGAAATGGCTCAACACCGCTCTCATATGTAGTTAACTTCGCATCGCTAGGTTTATGAGGACGCAAAAGTTTACCTAAATATAATGCCACCACCGGCAGCAACACCCCAAGACACAGAAACGCAAAAACAATCAGATAATTATTCTGATATACATTAAGAAGTTCCATGTCTATCCCCTCCAATGTTGTAAATTTTCATACTAATGAATATTGTAACCGAATTCATTATAGCATTGTTACAAACCCATGTCGACAAGCCATTATACTTAAATTGGAATTCTCCCGAAGCGAAAATTTATCAGTTTAAGACACTTGAGAGCTCGCTCTCAAAAGGGGCTTAAACTGATAAATTTTCGCAAGCTCCAGCGATAGCTGAAGCGCAATGTGCGGGTAGCACATGCGGGAGAATTTCAATTTTACGGTACACTAGGTAGTCGACATGGGTACCCCCCTGAGCGTTTGCGTGATCTCGCTGAGTTAGCTCCCTTGAAGGTGCTTCAGAGATGACGCAAGAGCGAACCGAACCGCAGCATGTACTTTACGGAAGCCCAGGGGGTTAGCGCACGTGATCTGGAGCGTTAGCGGAAGATGACGTGCATAGTGGAAGTCTCGAAAGAGCCATGCTTTTTCCTAAAAAAGGTTCACAAGAACCGTAACAATACTACAAAAAACCGACAACACCCCCAATTTAACAACAAATGATGAAAATTGTATGTGAGATTTGTCATTAAATCTTCACTAAATCTACGTTTACTACCTAACTATATAAAAATCCGTCTCACAATATGTAAAAACAATAAATATACATTTTTATCACAATTCCAATCTTGTTTTCGCCCTACCATCATATGCAAAAATATACTATTCATGCAGTCTTTCCCCTATCGAGAGTAACTCCACATAAAAAGGCCGGTCGCAAGACTGGCCGTAACTATCTCTCTACATAAACTTTTTTCTTCTTTTCTCAAACAAAAGTATAAGTAGACCCTCCCTACGTTTACTTTCTCTATCTTTCCCTCATCAAAAGTAGAAGTAGTACCTCTCTACTTCCACTTTCTTTATCTTTCCTTCATCAAAAGTAGATGTAGAACCTCTCTACTTCCACTTTCTTTATCTTTCCCTCATCAAAAGTAGATGTAGTACCTCTCTACTTCCACTTTCTTTATCTTTCCCTCATCAAAAATAGATGTAGAACCTCTCTACTTCTACTTTCTTTATCTTTCCCTCGTCAAAAGTAGATGTAGTACCTCTCTACTTCTACTTTCTTTATCTTTCCTTCATCAAAAGTAGATGTAGAACCTCTCTACTTCTACTTTCTTTATCTATCACTGGTCAAAAGTAGATGTAGAACCTCTCTACTTCCACTTTCTTTATCTTTCCCTCATCAAAAATAGATGTAGAACCTCTCTACTTCCACTTTCTTTATCTTTCCTTCATCAAAAGTAGATGTAGAACCTCTCTACTTCCACTTTCTTTATCTTTCCCTCATCAAAAGTAGATGTAGAACCTCCCTACTTCTACTTTCTTTATCTTTCCCTCATCAAAAGTAGATGTAGAACCTCCCTACTTCTACTTCCCCACTCTACTTTCCAAAAAAACTAAAACTATCCACTAAAAATGTCAGTCGATAGACTGGCACAACTAACTTCCCACCCATTTATATAACCAAATCTATTGATTTCTCCACATCCCCATTTTTAAGCGAGCCATTTTTATAAAAAGCCCAAATAGATTCCCATCAATTACTGCTTACCAACCACTTCCCCACTCTTTTCGACCACTTTCCCAATCTTATCAACCACTTTCAACAACTTATCGTCCACTTCCAGAACTTTATCAACCAAGCCTTCCAAACCACCAAAATTTCCACTAAAAATGCCAGTCGATAGACTGGCAAAACTAACTTTTCTACCCTTTTATCAATTAAAATCCAATGCTTTTATCTCCTACCCCTTCTTAAGAGACCTTTTTTATATAAAGCCAGCATAGTTTCCCTAACCAAAATTACTTTTCAACCACTTCCCCATTCTTATCGACCGCTTCATTAATCTTATCAACCACTTTCAACAACTTATCGTCCACTTCCACCACTTTATCAACCGCCCAGGGCCATCAAACCCTAATCAAGTCCCAAGACTCAACACCAACCCCAAAACGCAAAAAAACCCCTCCAGCGGATCCTAAATAATCCGCCAAAGGGGTTTGATAAATATAAGATATTTTTACTTTCTACCTTCCGATACGGCGAGGCGATTGATGGCACGTTGCAGGGCAAGCTCCGCACGTCTGAAGTCAATATGCTCAGCATGCTGATCGTGCATACGCTGTTCTGCACGTTCCTTCGCTCTTATTGCACGTTCAACATCAATATCGGATGCTTTTTCAGCCGTTTGCGCCAAAATGGTTACTTGATCAGGACGGACTTCTAAAAATCCACCACTCACCGCAACCAATTCCGTTTTTCCATCCTTCTTGAGGCGAACAACCCCAATTGCAAGAGGAGCAACCAACGGAATGTGACCAGGTAAGATACCTAGCTCACCACTTTGAGCCTTTGTACTAACCATTTCCACATCTGATTCATACACCGGGCCATCGGGAGTAACAACATTGACTTTAATCGTCTTCATTTTTTACCCTCCTGGCAGGATTTAGACCTCTACGCCCATGCGTTTTGCAGCTTCAATTACTTCTTCGATGCGTCCAACAAGACGGAATGCATCTTCAGGAAGGTGATCATATTTACCGTCAAGGATATCTTTAAATCCTTTAACCGTTTCCTTAACAGGAACATATGAACCTGGCTGTCCAGTAAACTGTTCAGCTACGTGGAAGTTTTGTGATAAGAAGAACTGTAGACGACGCGCACGAAGTACGACTAACTTATCATCATCAGAAAGTTCGTCCATACCAAGAATCGCGATGATATCTTGTAATTCACGGTAACGTTGTAACGTTTTTTGCACACGACGTGATACCTCGTAATGCTCTTCACCAACGATTTCAGGTGACAATGCACGAGAAGTTGATGCAAGTGGATCCACCGCAGGGTAGATACCCATCTCAGAAAGCTTACGCTCAAGGTTAGTCGTTGCATCCAAGTGAGCGAAAGTTGTAGCCGGAGCCGGATCCGTATAGTCATCGGCTGGTACGTAAATCGCTTGGATTGATGTAACAGAACCTACGTTAGTAGATGTGATACGCTCTTGTAATTTACCCATTTCAGTAGCAAGAGTTGGCTGGTAACCTACCGCAGATGGCATACGGCCAAGTAGGGCAGAAACCTCAGAACCTGCTTGCGTGAAACGGAAGATGTTATCCATGAAGAAAAGAACGTCCTGTCCTTGCTCATCACGGAAATATTCAGCCATAGTCAAACCAGTTAAGGCAACACGCATACGTGCACCTGGTGGCTCGTTCATTTGTCCGAATACCATCGCTGTTTGCTTAATAACGCCAGAATCCGTCATTTCGTGGTAAAGGTCGTTACCCTCACGAGTACGTTCACCTACACCAGCGAAAACGGAAATACCGCTATGCTCTTGGGCGATGTTGTTGATTAATTCCTGGATTAATACAGTTTTACCTACACCGGCACCACCGAATAGACCGATTTTACCACCTTTAATATATGGCGCAAGAAGGTCTACTACCTTAATTCCAGTTTCAAGAATTTCTACCTCAGTAGAAAGATTTTCGAAAGTTGGTGCTTCGCGGTGAATCGAATCACGGCGTGCACTTGCAGGGATTTCATCAGCAAGGTCAATGTGCTCACCTAAAACGTTGAATACACGTCCAAGTGTAACATCCCCTACTGGTACGGAAATCGGTGCACCAGTATCCACTACTTCTACTCCACGAGTTACACCGTCAGTGGAAGCCATTGCAATCGTACGAACAGTATCATCACCTAAATGAAGGGCTACTTCAAGGGTTAAGTTGATATCAACTTCTGATTCATTACGCGCTTTGGAACTAATTCTTAATGCGTTATAGATCTCAGGCAGCTGACCGTTTTCAAATTTAACGTCAACGACCGGACCCATAATTTGAACTACGCGTCCTATGTTCATCTTTTTCCCTCCTAACTTACTCTTTTGAAAATGAACGTAGTTGGAGACTCGCATCTGTTCAGTCATGAACAAATGCTGCCTTCCCGTTCATTATCTTTTTTTGCCCGCCGAATGGGCTAATTTTTAAAAATTCTATTCTAACGCCGACGCACCGCCAACAATCTCTGTGATTTCCTGTGTAATCGCAGCTTGACGTGCACGGTTGTAGCTAAGCGTATAGTTACGAATCATTTCTTTCGCATTATCAGTTGCATTTCTCATTGCTGTCATACGGGCAGCATGCTCACTTGCTTTACTGTCTAGAAGAGCACCGTAAATCAAAGCCTCTGCATATTGTGGCAGGAGAACTTCTAAGATTTCTTCTGGAGACGGTTCAAACTCATAAGAAGCCAGCTTTGAAGAAGTTGTGATATCCGTTAGCGGAAGAAGCTTCTTCTCCGTTACTTCCTGAGAAATGGCACTTAAATAATGACTGTAATACACATATATTTCATCAAACGTACCGTCAGAGAACATTCCTACCGTACTTGAAGCGATATCTTTAATATCTGCAAAGCTCGGCTGATCGGAAACCCCTATAATTTCAAGGGCTACATTCATACCGCGCTTAACAAAAAAGTCACGAGCTACTCGACCCACTGCAATAATCGCAAATTCATCATTGGATTTATGACGGCTTTGGATTGTTTGGTGTACGCGTCGAATCACGTTACTGTTAAATGCGCCTGCAAGTCCACGGTCAGAAGTCATAACGATATAACCGGTTTTCTTAACAGCACGAGCCTGAAGCATTGGATGGTTAATTCCTTTGCTGCCGATTGCAATTGATGCCGTTACTTCCTGGATTTTTTCCATGTAAGGGACGAATGATTTCGCATTCATCACTCCACGGTTCCATTTCGCTGCCGACGTCATTTCCATTGCTTTCGTAATCTGACTCGTCTTTTTGGTTGAATTTATACGATTTTTAATGTCGCGTAAAGATGCCATTGGTTCTCACCACCCTCATTCAAAGAATGTTTAGCTAAGAGCGCCCTTAGGCGCCCCCAATATTACTCGGATACTGCAAACGTCTTTTTAAAGTCGTTGATAGCAGAAGCGAAATCGTCATCAGAAGGAAGATCCTTCGTTTTCGTAATATGGTCTAACACTTCTTTGCGGTTGTGATCTAACCAATTTAACATTTCTGATTCAAAACGACGAATATCTTGAACAGGGATATCATCAAGGAATCCGCGTGTTAATGCATATAGGATTGCCACTTGCTTTTCAACTGAAAGCGGTCTGTTAAGATCTTGTTTTAATACCTCAACGGTACGTGCACCACGAGCAAGCTTCGCTTGTGTCGCTTTATCAAGGTCAGAACCGAACTGAGCAAATGCTTCAAGTTCACGGTATGAAGCAAGGTCAAGACGCAGTGTACCTGCAACCTTCTTCATCGCCTTGATTTGTGCAGAACCACCTACACGTGATACAGAAAGACCTGCGTTAATCGCTGGACGTACGCCAGAGAAGAATAAGTCAGACTGTAAGAAAATTTGTCCATCAGTGATGGAGATAACGTTTGTTGGAATATAAGCAGAAACGTCACCTGCTTGTGTTTCGATGAATGGTAATGCTGTGATTGAACCTGCACCTAATGTGTCGTTCAATTTCGCAGCACGCTCTAATAAACGGGAGTGCAAGTAGAATACATCCCCTGGATATGCTTCACGACCTGGAGGACGACGAAGTAATAGGGAAAGCTCACGGTATGCAGCCGCTTGTTTAGAAAGATCATCATATACGATTAACACGTGTTTGCCAGAGTACATGAACTCTTCCGCCATCGCAACACCAGCATATGGAGCTAAGAATAGCATTGGAGCTGGTTGTGAAGCAGATGCAGATACAACGATTGTGTAATCTAATGCACCGTTCTTACGAAGCGTTTCAACCGCATTACGTACTGTTGATTCTTTTTGACCGATTGCAACATAGATACAGATCATGTTTTCGGTTCTTTGGTTCAAGATTGTATCGATTGCAACAGATGTTTTACCTGTTTGACGGTCACCGATGATTAACTCACGTTGACCACGACCGATTGGAACTAACGCGTCAATCGCTTTGATACCTGTTTGTAATGGCTCATGAACGGATTTACGAGCCATAACGCCTGAAGCTACTGCTTCAACAGGGCGAGTTTTTGTCGCATTGATTGGACCCATTCCATCGATTGGTTGTCCTAAAGAGTTAACAACACGTCCAATTAGCTCTTCACCAACTGGAACTTCCATGATGCGTCCTGTACGGCGAACTTCTCCGCCTTCCTTGATCTCTGTGAAAGGTCCAAGGATAATAATACCGACGTTATTTTCTTCTAGGTTTTGTGCCATACCCATAACGCCATTTGAAAATTCAACAAGTTCTCCAGCCATGACATTGTCGAGGCCATGAACACGAGCGATACCGTCACCTACGGAGATAACTGTACCAACATCACTCACTTGAATTTCTGCCTGATAGTTTTCAATCTGCTTTTTAATCAGGGCACTGATTTCTTCAGCTTTGATGCTCATGAGTTTCACCCCTATCTACGAATCTTAGCTTAACAATTTACGTTCTAAACGGTTTAACTTGCCGCGCAAGCTTCCGTCATATATACGGTTTCCGATGCGGAGCTTCACGCCACCAAGCAATTCGGAATCTACGATATTTTCAATTCTTAATGATTTCTTGCCTATTTTTGCTGCAAATGTAGTAGAAATAGCCGCGCGTTCAGCATCTGTTAGCGGACGAATGCTGAATACTTCTGCCTCAGCAATTCCCATTTCATTATTTGACAGCTCAATAAACTGGTCCACCACTTCGACGATTTCATCTTCGCGGTGACGATCAATCAAAATTAACAATGTATTTAGTACATAGGAATTGATAGATACAAAAGCGGCTTTTATAACCTCTTTTTTCTTATCAATCGTTAGTTTTGATGATTTTAGGACAGCTTTCAAATCAGCATTGTATTGTAAAACTTCTTTTACTACACGAAGTTCTTCTTCTACTGTACTTAGAATCTGCTGTTCTTTTGCAATTTGAAAAAGAGCTGACGCGTAGCGTTTTGCTACCATAGAATTGCTCATCGCTCTTCTCCTGCCTCTTTGATATATTCGCTAATAAGTTGTTCTTGATCTGCTGCAGTTAATTCTTTCTCAATTACTTTAGAAGCAATTAATACAGACAGGGAAGCAACTTGTTCGCGAATAGCTGCAACTGCTTTTTCTTTTTGCTGCTCAATTTCAAGCTTAGCAGCTTCTTTAAGACGCTCTGCTTCCGTACGTGCTGCAACTACGATCTCTTCTCGCTGGATATCGCCTTGTTTTCTAGCGTTTTCCATTAAGTTCTGTGCTTCAGTACGTGCTTCTTTTAAAAGATTTCTTTGCTCTTCTAAAAGTTTTTTCGCTTCTAAACGACTATTTTCAGCCGCATTAATTTCATTAACAATGTGCGCTTCACGTTCCTTCATGATGCCCATTAATGGACCCCATGCGAACTTTTTAAGCAATGCTAATAAAATGATAAACATTAATAACTGGAAGAAGATATCTCCAAAATTAATATGGGAACCGCCTTCAGCAGCAGTAGCCAATACAAAATTGCTTGTTAACACCCTGGGTTCACTCCTTTCAAGAGTCGCTAAACGATGAAAGTAACAACAATTTAACTAGACATAAATGAATGGCGAAGGATGTATGTATCTTCGCCATCTGGAGTTTTAATGATAATTACTTATTTAAAACCATGAACGCAATAACTACACCGATGATCGGTAATGCTTCAACTAACGCAACCCCGATGAACATTGTAGTTTGTAGTGTACCACGTAATTCAGGTTGACGAGCAACACCTTCTACTGTACGTCCTACGATAAGACCGTTACCAATACCTGCGCCAATAGCTGATAAACCAATTGCAATCGCTGCTGCTAAAATACCAATTGAACCTGTCATTTCGTTTTTCCTCCTTAAATGTATAAAAAAATATAGTTTATTATTTTGTTCATGAGTAATGAACGGTTTATATTAATGGTCGTGACTCACTTTATGAGCCATATAAACCATTGTTAACATTGTGAAAATGTACGCTTGAATTGAACCTACGAAAATAGAGAAACCTTGCCATACTAGTGTTAATGGTACTGCTGCAATAGTTCCAGCAATTCCTTGATGCGCTAGTCCAGCTGCTAATAGGGAAAGAAGCAATTCACCGGCAAAAATGTTACCGTATAAACGCAAACCAAGAGTTAGCGTATTCGCGAATTCCTCAATAATCTTTAATGGGAAAAGAAATTTCATTGGGCTGAAGAAGCCTTCTGCATATCCTTTTACACCTTTTAGCTTTACACCATAGAAGTGCGATAACGCAACAACCATAACCGCTAACGTTAACGTAATCGTTGGGTCAGCTGTCGGTGATTTCCACCAAAGGTTTTCGCCAACTACGATTGCAAACGGAAGACCTAACATATTAGATACAAAGATATACATCAATAGTGTAATCCCAAGAATGTGGAATCGACCACCAGTCTTCCAATCCATTGTACTGTTGATAATTCCTTTAACGAAGTCCAAAATCCACTCAAAGAAATTTTGTACGCCCGTTGGTTTCATCGCAAGTTTGCGGGTAGCAAGGACTGCAATAAGGAAAACAATCGCACTTGCAACCGTAATCATTAGAATATTGGCCCCGTTAAACCAAAGCCCCATAAACTTAAAATCCGGAGTTCCGTGTTCCATGTAAACTCACCTCGTTTCCGCTTCATTTATGTACATGCAATGCATGATAAAAATAATCTATCATAATGACAATATAGGATGTCATCAATCCTATTACTAAACCCATCACATTGAAATACTCTGGATACCTCAATGCAATTAATGCCGCTATTCCACCTACTGCCATCCTGGAAAGCGACCCAAGTGAGCGGACCTTTTTGCCCTGTGATACCTTTTTATCAAAGTCTTCGGTTTTTCTAACTAATAACCAAAGATTTAAGAAACCAAAGCATGTCCCAAGAATCAACCCTAAGAAGATTGTTTGGTATGATGTAAATCCCCAGCCGAGAACATAAATGGACAACAAGTAAAAAATCCATTTCCGCTGTCTGTTGTACATGATTCTGAAATCTGGCATAGTTATTTATCTCCTGAATAGAAATGACGGATTGAAAGAAGCATGGAATAGGTGCCTGCTGCAAGTCCTAAAAGCAGTCCAACTATTAAGAAAATTGGTTCGGTACCCCAATGCCGATCCAGCCATCTGCCTGAGAAAATACCTATTAGAATGGAACCGACTAACTGGGAGACGATCGCGGACATTAAAGCCATAGCTTGTAATGGATTGCGGTTGTTTTTTCGCATGCTTATCGCATCCTCACTATAAGAGAATGTGAACCGGATAATAGTATGCAAATAGGCGGGAAACACCGTGGAAAATAGTCTATTAATCCGATGAAAACCCTATCATTTTACACCCTTTGTTAGCATACAATAGGCAACTTTTAAAGTCAATGAATTTAGTGAATTATTCCACAAACAATTTCCCAAGAATTTTCTCTCATCAAATTTTAATTTACTCTATTATTGTAGTGGATTTTTCAAACTTTTTTTGACCATTTTGTGTCTATTTTGTGAACATTGTCACACGAGGCAGATATCCGTGATTCATGGGGTGGACAAGCCGTCCAGTTTTTGGCTTGCCCATTCACTCGCACATTTTACTCTTTTTCCCTCTCGATGACGACCATCCGCTCGATAAAATCTTCCTTCCCAGCCTTTTTAGCAAACACCTTCACGAGGTACGTCCCATCTTCCGGCAGCTGATCAGCCGGAATCACTTTCCGAATTAACCCTTTTTTCACATTTGTCTTCGTATCCAAAAAGCCAACAAACCGGTAATCCCCAGGGCTAAACAGAGCAATTCCAAACTCCTCTGCTCCACCAGGCAAATACACCTCATACCGATACTGTCCAGGATGGTCGCTTTCACCAAAATCAAAGCCCATCACCCTTGGATATCCCGGTTCCTCTAATACATACAAATACGGAATGTGAATTGTCGATGAACCTGCCTGCATTTGAATATAACCGTCATGGACTTTTCGTAAAAACACTTTAGGGTCGACCGTTAACTCAACTGCTACCTCCCTCGACTCCTTCGGCCCAAGCGTGAACGACAGCGGGAACTTCCAGCTCAGCCCCTCCACCTGCTGCGGAATCGAAAAGGAATACCGCTGCGTTTCTGTACTCCTATTTTCCACATGCAGTGTGGCTTGATGAACATCATGATCGTCACTATATTTCCCAAACCTCATACTGCTCGGCGAAACAAGCGAGGTCGCCTTAATCGCTTCATCTACTTGAATGCGGCCGGCACCCTGTTCGTACGTGCGGTAAAACCCAAGGCTCTCATCAGCAGCAGACATTATATGTCCGCGCTCCATCTTCACAAGCGGTTTTGCCGTGTTCATCAACGCTGCTTTAATTTGCACCGGCGTCCAGTCCGGGTGCGCCTGCTTAATTAACGCACATGCCCCGGCCACATGCGGTGCCGCCATACTCGTACCCTGCAAAGACAAATAGCCTCCTGGAATCGTCGAATTAATGGCTACCCCCGGTGCAACAATGTCCGGCTTAATTTCCCACGTTCCCGTCACCGGCCCCCTTGAGCTAAAGTCTGCCAGCCTGTCCCGCTCTTCTACCACAGAGATTCTCGCCGCCACACGCTGTTTCTTTATTTCTTTTTGTAAAAAAACTCCGTCACCCTTCGATAGTGAACCCACTGGTAGGGTCAGCGGAGATTCCAAATTCCCAATAAAGCTTCCGCTCATATTATTGTAGATCAACACCGCCCTGGCTCCCCCTGCACGGGCATTTTCTGCTTTCTCAGTAAAGGTCAGTGTCCCCCGCTTCATCAGGACGATTTTTCCTTGAACATTCCTTAATTCCTCTTTCCTGCCGATACCGCCGTCCACCAGATCGACTGACCGGTCTAGCGCCCATTTAGCTGAGCCCTCCATCGGCTGAATCCGATATTTATTCCGGCTTCCTTCTATTAATATGAAAGGTATTTCCATCGTGGGTGTGGAGGCTCCGACCGAAATCGCTTTGGACGCCGTTCCCGGTGAACCAACCGTCCACACATTCGGTCCAGAATTCCCGGAAGCAGCCACTGCCACTATTCCCTTGTCCACTGCGCGGTTGAGGGCCATACTAATTGGGAGGTCCGGCCCATTGATATCATTCCCGAGCGATAGATTCATAATATCAACTTTGTCTTTAATTGCCTGATCAATGGCCGCCAGTACCTGTTCGGTCGTCCCGCCGCCTCCCGGCCCAAGTGCCCGGTACGCCACAATTTTCGCCTCCGGCGCCACGCCTTTAATTTTTCCATTAGCCGCAATGATTCCCGCGACATGGGTGCCATGGATGGTTGCTTTCCCGATAGCAAGGGTTTCCATCGGATCGCGGTCATTGTCAACGAGGTCATGCCCGCCGGCATAGTTACGCTGTAGGTCGGGATGCGTATAATCGACACCCGTATCAATGACCCCAACCGTCACCCCTTTTCCGGTAAGGCGTTCGTCTTTTGCGTCAAAATAGCTACGGACCTCTTCTCCGCCAATTATTTTGACACTTTCCTCGGTTTCTACCTGATACTGGGTCACCTGTGAGACATTCATAATATGCTGTTGGTTGGTGAGTTTGGCGATGGTTTCGGCGGGACCTTGAACAGAAAACCCGTCTATTGCCTCTTTAAAGATTCGTCTTAGCTTGATGTCCCTGTACGGATGGATGAGTTGCGCGATTTCCTGCTCCGACTGCGGCCTATCCAAAAGGATAATCGCTACGGTTTGTTCGTTTGTAGGTTTTGGAATAGGAGGATGAATAAGAATTCTTGGAGTTTGAAAGGCAAGGAGCAACGCAAGTATGAATTTCATCAATGAAAATCCCCTTTTTTCCTATCGTTTTCATTTAGCAGGGAAAGTATGCACAGGCAATTTTATGTCCTTCTCATCGGGCTGGATAAACTCATAGTTCTGCGGCAAGAAATAACTCGTTCCGCGTTTTGCCCCAGTGAAAGGGAGTCCAAGTGCTCGAAGCATGTTCCCTGCAATATAAGTTGATCCTATATGTAAAAACTCTGCTACTTGCTTTCGAGTGATCGTTGGTCCAAGCAAAAGAAAATAATCATCAACAGCGGGATGATGGGCTGTTTTTGATGAAAAATGACAACTTGAACAGTGCCAGCTTCCCGAATAATACGTCATGGTAGAAATATGATCCTTGGGGCAAATAACACCCGTTTTAATTTCATCTTTGGAAATATTATACGTTTGGAGAATATCTGGTATAAGAGGCTGATTGTGCGTTAATAGGAGATTTACTAATTGAGTGAGATTCTTTTTGCTAAAGCGGGGTTTCTCATATTTCTCTTCTAATTCCTGTAGCTTGTCAATGCTGGATTCCGCATAGATTAATTCTTTATAAATTTGTTGATTATCTGGCGTGGTTTCTACCAACGTGGAGGTTTTACTGATGACAACTAGTCTTTCAATTGGCAGTCCTTTCATCTGTACCTTTTCTAGCCAATTTATGAATTGCATCCTTTGCCGTTTTACCTGAAGAATCGGATTTGGGATACCTTCCTCTTCATTATTGAACTCTTTTGTTACATGATTAGTTTCTTTGTTAAAAATTAATCTTCTCGATATATTTTTCACTTCTGCAATTAATGCGAATGACTGCGAAACGATTAGGACGTCCATTTGAAACGCTTTTTTATCCTTTAGCCTTAGTCCGTGGAAGATATAGTATTGGTCCTCTGGTAAAAACGATAAATAATAGCTAAACTCCTTCTCTCCGTAGTATCCCTTCAACCAAGCTCGCAGGTCTTTTTCGATTTTAGGCCTCATTGGGTGATTTTTCGGTAGTCTGCGGAGCAGAGCCATACACTGTAAAGCACTAATAGGCAATTTTAATGGTAAAACAATCATTCCTTCACCTCATTTACTAGATTTACTGGTAAATTCTTTTAAAAAGAGTCATTTCCTGCCTAGGATTTAAGGACAATATGTGAATTTTTATAGATCAAATGTTCGTTATATTGATTACAATTGTGCTTATTTGAGTTTTGTGCGTTTTACGGGGTGTTTTGTGCTAAACTTGATAGGTTTTGTGCGAAAAACTTATGGTTTTGTGTCAATTTTACAATGTTTTGTGCCATTTTCGAGGTGTTTTGTGCACTTATACAATAATTACCAGAATTCAACCCAAAAACAAATAAAAAAAAGCCGAACAACGTCGGCTTTTCTCCAATTATCCTTATTTCGTTCCAAACAAACGGTCACCGGCATCACCAAGGCCTGGTACGATATAGCCATGGTCATTTAATTTCTCGTCTAACGCTGCGATATAAATATCCACGTCCGGATGCTCCGTTTTCACCGCTTCCACGCCTTCAGGTGCAGCAATCAAACACATAAATTTGATATTTTTAGCGCCGCGCTTTTTCAAGGAGTTAATCGCTTCATTAGCAGAACCGCCTGTTGCTAGCATTGGATCGACCACGATGAAATCACGTTCTTCCACATCGCTTGGAAGCTTTGCATAATATTCAACTGGCTTCAGTGTTTCTGGGTCGCGGTATAGTCCGATGTGACCTACCTTTGCCGCTGGAATTAACTTTAAGATTCCGTCAACCATTCCGATCCCGGCACGCAGGATTGGCACTAAACCAATTTTCTTCCCAGAAAGAACCTTCGATTTTGTTTGGCACACGGGTGTCTCAATATTGATATCTTCAAGCGGCATGTCCCTTGTGATTTCAAACGCCATTAAAGTTGCCACTTCATCAACCAATTCGCGGAATTCCTTTGTTCCTGTGTCTTTATCACGTATGTAAGTCAACTTATGTTGGATCAGTGGATGGTCGAAGACGTATACCTTTGCCAAAAAAATCGCCCCTTTTTTAAAAAATTTTCAAATACTCCGTACTATTTTACAGAAAAAAAATACAATGAGCAACTTACAGCTCAATTTCAATTTTTTCAGAAAAAAGACTGACTCGTGATGAGTCAGCCCGCTATCCTATACAGTCATTAAAATTCGCTCTACGCTCTTCAAATCCTCAACACTGTCAATTTCGAAGGTGTCTGTTGGTAATAGTCGCTTCTGATAGACGTTTACTTCAGAAATATTCATTCTAACAATATCGTCCCAGTACATTTCACTAAAGTCACCGGACTCGATTACTTCCGTCAGCTTGCCGACAATATATTCGCCATCTTCCTGATTCCAATAGGAGATACCTGACAATATATATTCGTTTTCACCGTCACGAACATCGACAGCCGTCACTTTACCCTCTTCATTTGTTTCAACTACCCATTCACCATGAAAGTGATCTTTTTGAATTGAAAAATAAAGGGACGTTTTAGGTTCGACTTCAACTACATTACGGTTCAAGAACACATCGCCTTCTAATATATAAGCATCTGGGAGCAGTTCTTTCACTAAATACATTGTATAGATATTGTTATATTGATCATATTTGTCATTATGAATCAATTGAACACCATACTTCTCTACCAAGTAATTGAACTTCTCCCCTAGGTAACCTGTGACGATATATATTTCAGTCATTCCTTTGTCTAAAAGAAACTCAATTTGCTTTTCCACCATCGGTTTGCCATTGACTTTGACTAATGCTTTTGGTGTGTCATTCGTTAGCGGTCTTAAGCGTGTGCCCATTCCTGCTGCTAAAATAATTGCTTTCATCTGCCTCTATGCTACCTTTCTTCCCAAGTCGGGTTCCTTGTTATCAACTACGACTGTTAGAATCGCACCTACCATAATGAACACGGCAAAGACAATATTCTTTAAGGAGAAATCTCCACCTAAGAAGATCACATCTAAAAAGATGGCAAAAGCTACATAGGAAATATTCGTTGACATTGCACGAACTGGACCAATCAGCTTAATCGCCTGGTAATAGAATACATAGGAAAGCGTTCCAAACAAGGCAATTAGGCCAATAAACCAAAATGTTTTCGTTGATGCCACTTGAACAGTAAGGGAGTGACCCACAAAAATTGGGATAATTAAGACAGCAAAGATAATCCCTGACGTTAATTGTCGAATGAAAAGAGCTTGTAACGGGCTTACTTCATCGTCCTTCATCCCGTAAGCCGAAATCACTGACTCCATTCCCCAACCAAAAATACAAAAGATAATGAAAATCAAACCAATCGATACAGACGTACCGGTAATTAAGTTTCCTGAATAGCTTAATGCAATCGTAAAGCCAATACTTACGAGCAAACCAATCCAGTTTTTCAAAGAAAGTCGATCTCGTAAAATTAAGAAGGCAAACAATGCGCCGACGGCTGGAAAAATAGATGAAATCGAGGCGGTAAATGACGCTCCGATTTTCTGAACAGATAAGACATAGAACGTCATCCCAACTGGTCCCCCAAGTGTTGCGGCCAATACTACCCACAGTCCACTTTTCGTTTTGAACTTTCTAAACGATTCACCAAGCTCTCCTCTTACTGCCATTAAGATCATCATCCAGATAGATGAGAAGGCATCATGTAAAAAGGTACTTAATAATGGTGCAGCCAAAACAATATCACTAAATTTTAAAAACGTTGTGGATGATAAAGCATAGCCAATTAAAATCGTATCAATTGCCCAGGTTAATCCTGCACCAAGTCCGAAGGCAACGCCTTTTCCATTAAATTTTTCCACTATTTTCAATCCCCTTAAATTGAGTTTGGTATTCCTGTAAATTGCTTTGTGCACGAGTAAAACGATTAAAGGCGTAGGAACCAAAATCTTCGCCGCCCGCTTCCTTCATCAATGCCCAAATCGTCCATAAGAAATCAAGAAAAATTTTATTCAATAATAGCTGTTGAAGATTTTCTTTCGTCACATTGTTATTGAAGTATTCAAGCAAGAAAAGCGTTTCCTGTACTGGAGATAGCTCTGCTTCAATGATATAGGCCGCTACGTCCCAAAGCGGATCATTCATGCCGGAAAACTCCCAATCAATCAGGTACATTTTCTCTTCTCCACTTTTGACGAAGTTTTCAGCAAGTGGATCGTTATGACATGGAACAGGCTGAACGTTCAAGGATTTGTAGAATGCCTCCAGTTCAAGTACTTGTTTCTTTACTTCATCATGGCCTTCAAATAATTTTCCGTTTAACTCAGAAAGAATATTTTCATATTCCGTAATTTTCTCGAACACATCAAAGCGGGAGCTGAAGGTTTCTCCTGATGTATGTAGGGTGCTAAATACTCTCGCCACCTGCACCAGGTTGTCTTCCCGTGTACCGGTTTTTGGATTCAGGGTTTCTGCATTCGGGATAAACCGAACAATTTTCAACCCCGTGTGTTCATCAAAGTAAATGACCTCTGGATTAATGCCAATACGGCAAGTAATCTCCGAGTTAATCTTTTCATCGAGCCTATTAATATAATGCTCGGTACCCTTGCCCGGTATCCTTGCAGCAAATTCCTCGGTGCCAATTGTTACTTTATAATTCCGATTGGTTAAGCCCCCTAACGCTTCTACAGAGGTAACCACATCCACACTTATATTCAAGGCATTCGCCACAACGAGTTTCAGTTCTCTCTCTTTAAACTCAGCCTCTTTTGTTTGAAGGAAAGGATAAATTCTATCCACTACCTTGAAATGATGTTGATAGCTATCAATCTCCGCCCAAACTAGGTCGGCAATTTTCAAGTATCCTACATCTATTTTCCGTGAAACATCGAATAGTAAGTATTCGTAATTTACAAACGGATTTTTATTTTTCTCAAATAATCGAAGCATTTCCATGAAGACGTCATAGGAAAATTTCGTAACGCCTGTCATTTCTCCGTCGATTCGGTTTAGCTGATGAATATCCTTGGAGATTTTAAACAGGTGGTCATTCTGAATCTCAATGAAAACCTCATCACCTAAGCCACTTTCTTTTGTTACCAAGATGCATTCCCGTTTTGGATGGTTTAACAGCTCAGTCACTGCTGTTTCTTCAATTAATATATCATCCTCAATGAGAATAAAATCATCCGTGATCAAGTCCTTTGCCATTGCCAGTGAAGACATACTTCCTGTCCAAAGGTATCTTGGGTTTTCAACAAACTGCACATTTGCTTTCCCTTTTAAAAATTCTACTTCTGCAAACGCCTCTTTTTTATAGCCGGTAACAATGATTATCTTTTCAATGCCGTTTTCTTCTAAGATGCGAATGTTCCGCTCCAAAAGAGTGGTATCCTTAATTGGAAGCAAACAAGCCGGAAGGTCGAACTCAGCTTTTTCACCAGCAGCAAGGATTACCGCTTGCTTGACCGTTTTTGTTTCCGTCCTATGCAGGCTTACTTTCATTTGATGGAGGTTGTCTACTTCCTCTTTCAAATAATCGATTCCTGATTCTGTAATATAATATTTGTGTTTATTTCCTGTTTTTTCAATACTAATTAGGTTATTTTCAGCTAGCTCATTTAAGGTATAATTGACTTTGCCAATCGAAAGGTTACATTCGTCAGCCAATGATCTTTGGCTAATTTCTGCATTTTTCGAAAGGACTTCTAATATGCGAAATGTATTCATCCTGCCTCTAACTCCTTACGTGTTCAATTTTTGAACATTAGAATCATATCATACAGCTGAAAATTTGTATATATTTACTTTTCAGTTTTTGACAGAATTTTATGTAAATGCTTTTTTGTAAAAAAGCATTGAATTTTATCTACGCTCCCTCAATATTATTCTAATATCAACTATGTGCATTTTTAGGCATAAAAAAAAGACCTTCTTTGTGAAGGTCTTTGTACTTTTTAGTATTCTGGATAGAGTGTAAATTTACTTGTTAAGGCTTCTACGCGCCCGCGTGCTTCTTCTAGTTTCGCTTCATCTTCATGATTTTTCAAAGTGAAGGCGATGATGGATGCAATTTCGTCCATATCCTCTAGACCAAAGCCTCGGCTCGTTACTGCTGCCGTACCGATGCGAATACCGCTCGTTACGAATGGGCTTTGCGGATCAAATGGAATCGTGTTTTTATTAACGGTAATACCGATTTCATCAAGTACTTTTTCAGCTACCTTACCAGTTAAGTTAAGCGACTGTACATCCACCAATAGCAAGTGGTTGTCCGTACCGCCAGACACTAACTTCAAGCCTTCTTTTTGTAAGCTATCCGCTAAGCGCTTGGCATTGGTAATGATGTTGCCAGCGTATTCTTTAAAGCTGTCCTGCAGTGCTTCACCGAAAGCAACAGCCTTTGCCGCAATCACATGCATAAGCGGACCGCCTTGAATGCCAGGGAAAATCGACTTATCAATCTTCTTGCCAAATTCCTCTTTGCAAAGAATCATTCCGCCGCGTGGACCACGCAATGTTTTGTGAGTAGTTGTCGTTACAAAATCTGCGTATGGCACTGGGTTTGGATGCAAGCCTGCTGCAACAAGACCAGCAATGTGAGCCATATCGACCATGAGGTAGGCGCCCACTTCGTCGGCAATTTCACGGAACTTCGCAAAATCGATTTCCCGTGGGTAAGCACTTGCACCCGCCACAATCATCTTTGGCTTATGCTCAAGTGCTTTTGCACGAACATCTTCGTAATTGATGCGGTGTGTCACTTCATCGACACCATATTCAACGAAGTTATATTGAATACCGCTGAAATTGACTGGGCTGCCGTGTGTTAAGTGACCGCCGTGGGATAAATTCATGCCAAGCACTGTATCGCCCTGCTTAAGAACGGTGAAGTAAACCGCCATATTGGCCTGTGCACCAGAGTGAGGCTGCACGTTTACATATTCCGCTCCGAAGATCGCTTTCGCACGTTCACGTGCTAAATCTTCCACAACATCGACATACTCACAGCCACCATAATAGCGACGGCCTGGGTAGCCTTCTGCGTACTTATTGGTTAGAACAGAACCTTGTGCTTCCATGACTGCTTCACTTACAAAGTTTTCTGAGGCAATTAATTCAATTTTAGACCGCTGACGACCTAATTCTTGTTGGATCGCTTGAAAAACCTGTTCGTCGGCTTGAGACAAATGCTTCATGATATTTCTCCCCCTTTTATGTATGCAAGCGTAAAAAATTTGAAAATTCCTTATTTATTTTAACACGTTTTTTCTCTATGTGAAAAAATAAGTTGAGCGCACGCTCGAAAATTTTTTCACATTCCCCTGTTGTCCAGACACTTACGAACAGCTAGAATTCGCTTTCGTCCGTTCATATACTGCTCTCGCACCACCAATCAGCTTTGGTCTCGTCTTTGCTAACGTGACATACGCCTCTCCGACAAGCTTTTGTGTGACGCGAATCGGCACCGCTACATGCTTCAAATGCATGCCAATCAACGTATGCCCAATATCCATTCCCGCATCGGCCTTTACGAATTCCACTACCACTGCATCGTTTAGCTGCTCAAATGCATAGGTAGCCATAGCACCGCCCGCTTTACGGACCGGGACCACGGAAACCTCATCGAATCCGCGTTGTTCGGCGACAGACCGTTCTACAACCAACGCCCTGTTCAAGTGTTCACAGCATTGGAATGCTAATTGAATTCCAGTTTCTTCCTGCAATTTTTTTAATTGGCGAAAAATCATTTCGGCTACTTCAAGGGTTCCAGAGGTACCGATTCTCTCCCCGATCACTTCGCTTGTGCTGCAGCCGATCACCAACAACTGCCCCGGCTTAAACGAAGCTTGCTCCTTGAATTCCGTTACTATTGTTTCTAATTGTTTTTCCCATTCCTGAATCATTGGACCCGACCTTTCTTTTTGGCTATGTTATCATTCATTGTTGATTTTCGTGTAGGTATGAGAATCATAAGATGAGAAATTCCCTCTATTGTATAAAAAGTAAGCTTAATAAGCAGAAATAAGCGAAAAAATTCCCCTTAACTGCTCTAAAATAAGACAAAATCAACGATTTGGATCAAATAAACGGAAAAAGTACCCTTATTTTTAAGGAAATAAGGGTATTTCCCAATTTAAGAGGAATTTTTCCCTTTATTTTTCAAACACTGTGAAAACAACATAGTTTTTAGAAAGTATACGTCTTTTAAAGCCAGCTTCATTTTAAGCAAAACTACGCCTCACTTAGGAACAGCCTGTCATTTACGCCTGCTTATTTTCGTATTCCGTAATTTTGCCTACTCGATTGGAGTGACGGCCGCCTTCAAACTCACCAGTCAACCAGATTTCTGCAATATCGCGTGCAAGTCCTGCCCCGATGACGCGTTCGCCCATGGCAAGCATGTTTGTATCATTATGTGCTCGTGTCGCTTTCGCACTGAAGGTGTCATGTACAAGTGCACAACGGATGCCCTTTACTTTGTTTGCAGCAATGCTCATACCAATACCTGTTCCGCAAATCAAAATGCCGCGGTCAAACTCACCGCTTGCGACCTTTTCTGCCACAGGCAGGGCATAATCTGGGTAGTCGACAGATGTTTCGCAATCACAGCCAAAATCAACGTATTCAATCTGTAATTCCTCAAGCAAGCTGGTAATTTCCTTGCGAATATTGACTCCGCCATGATCTGATGCTAATGCTACTTTCATCTTAAAAGCCCCCTATTTTTGTCTATTTCTTGGTTCTTTAAAATTTGTCTGTTGATTTCCGCTCCAGGAGCGAGCGGTTCGTGGGTGTTTCGGCGAGCCTCCTCGGCGCTTGCGCCTGCGGGGTCTCCCCTGAACCATACTCCCACAGGAGTCTTCGCTCCTTTCGCTCCAATCAACAGGGGATAAAATCACACAATATACTTTAACATAGTCTATTTCTTCTATTAATTTTGACATACTGCACCAGAAATATAAAGGGCTCTCTTAAAAAAGAGAGCCCTTTGGCACAACTAAGGTTTTAATTTTTCAATTGCTTTATCAATGAGTTGGTCGAGCTCACGAAATGTTTCTTCATAGATTGGCAGGCTTCCGCCGTATGGGTCGACAACATCGTGATTATACTTTTCTCCTGTGAATTCTTTTAAAGTAAACACCTTCATAATGGCATTCGGATATTGCTGTTGAATCGCATACTTATGGGAGGAGGTCATCGTTAAAATCAGATCAGCCCATTCCACCTCTGCCGTGGTCAACAAACTCGACTGGTGGTTATGCCGAATGGCGTTATTCCCGAGCACCGTTTTTGCATGTGAGGATGCCTCATTGCCGGTGGCCGCATATATGCCAGCCGATTTGACTTCCATCCCAGCGAGGTTCTTGCTTTTCAAAATGGCTTCGGCCATAGGACTTCTGCATGTATTTCCCGTACAAACAAACAAAATGCGCTGCAATGTGTCTGCCCCCTTTCCTCTATTATAGGCTCTCTTTAACTTGCCTGTTGATTTCCGTTCCAGACGCTTCGCTTTCCGCGGGCGATCCGGGAGCCTCCTCGTCGCTTCGCTCCTGCGGGGTCTCCCGTGACCCGCTTCTCCCGCAGGAGTCTTCGCGCCTTCCACTCCAATCAACAGGGTACCATATCAATATGAGCCTTCACATATCCTTATTATAAACACTTTACCAAGTTTCCAACTTACTTACCGATAGGTGATGGCTTGTTTGCCCATTTGTACCCAGCCGCGTTTGAAGGCGCTGATCGTTGCCTTGCGGTTTTTGGTTACAGATAATGGGTCATTGAAATAGATATATTGGCTGTCATAGCCTGTCACAAGAACGCTGTGTTCCTTATAGGTAATGGATACTTTTCCGGTAGGTGTATTCCACGTTTGCCAATACTGTGATGGAACAGTATCAAAATACACATTATTGATGACCCACACCGATTTCCCGTTATTTAAATGCTTATAAATCTCTTCAAAATTGGAACCAGTCAAATCAACGACGCGACCTGGCAAATATTGATTTGCCAAATCAGCAATTGGTCCGTGATAAACAGCGAGACCCGGCTTGCTAAAGGTGTACATATCACCAACAAATCCTGAATACGGATTGCCGAAGTACACTTGTCCATTTGTTTTTGAATAAGGTGTCGGGTCCTTTCGCACTTGAGACGCCAACGTCATTTTAGACACGCTTTTCCCCGCATCCATCAACATCATCGCCAGCGACGTAACCTCACAGCCGCGCGGAAGTTCCGGCATTTGTGCTACAAGAGGAATATCGAGCACAACCGAGGAAACTGAACCGCCTGTCCCCAGATAGTAACGGTCTTTACCACTTTGAATCCAGCTAGATTTTTTCATAGAACCATCTGTATTGAGATAGTACCACTTTCCACCATCATAAAGCCAACCAGTCGCCATCGCCCCACTTGAACCAAGGAAGTACCATTTGCCGCCAGTATAGACCCAGCCTTTTTTCATCGCACCATTACCCGCTAAATAATACCAGCGGTTATTGTCCTTCAGCCAGCCGGTTACCATTTGACCAGAGCCAGCCAAATAATACCAAGACCCAGCGTCAAACTGCCAGCCTGTCTGCATTTGCCCGCTTTGTGCAAGCAAATACCATTTACCATTGTCATACGCCCAACCGGTGGCCATGGCGCCCGAACTTTTTAGAAAATACCACTTGTCATTCTCCAATAACCAACCCGTTTTCATGGCACCCGTTGAATTTAAATAATAGCGACTACCGTTATCGTTGATCCAACCGGTTTGCTTTTCTCCATTTGGGCCAAAGAAGTACCATACGCCAGCTTCCTGAACCCAACCAGTAGTGGCTACCGTTATTTCCATTGCATATGTATGAATCCCATCATCAACACTAATTGTCAGGAGGCTGTTTGCAGGCTGCTTTACCACACCTACCTCAAACTTCCCCTCGCTATCCGTTTGATTGGAACCAAGGAGGACTTCCTTATTTTTCACTGTAACGGTGGCATTTGGGATTGTAATCCCTTTAATCACCGTCGTCTGATTCGTTATTTTTTCCACCAGTTGAATTTGTTGCTGTTCATTTGCACTTATCCTTGTTTCAGCAAAAGCTAGATTTGGAAAAATAGCTTGAGTGATAACGCCCAATGAAATACATAGATTCATCCAAAATTTCCGCTGCAACCTGTGTCCCTCCTCAAAAAACGTCTCATCTGCTTATTTAATAGATTGGTATGTTAAAAATTTACCAACTTCTATTCTACCATAATTGAGCCGTAATTTTGAAAGAGTTACCTCATTTGTTAGGAAATACCTACCATAATGGAAGGATCAGTTTTAAGCCGAACGCAAGTAAAATCGCCCCACCAAGAGCTTCACTGTAGTTGCCAAGCCAGCCTTGTACCTTTTTTCCTAACAGCAAGCCTGCCCAGGTTAGTACCGTGGCCATGATTCCAAAAGAGATTAGCACAAGCACGATTTTTGCCCCGTAAATCCCTAATGTCAGACCCACAGAAAAACTGTCGAGACTAACACTTAAAGCAAATAAGAGTAAGCCGAAACCAACCGGCGTAATGACTTTTTCGTCTCCTTTTTTCAGGCTTGCCCAAATCATCTGCAATCCGAGAATGATGAGTAAGAGTCCGCCAATTAAGCTGGCAAACGTGCCAAATTTCTCTGATAAAAATTTACCGGTTAGTAGACCCACAAGCGGCATCCATACATGGAAAATTCCAATGGTGATCCCAATTTCGAAGATTTTCCTCAGCCGCAGTTTGTACATCCCCATCCCAAGCCCCACCGAGAAGGCATCCATGCCTAGTGCAAAGGCCATGATCACTAATGTAAGTAATTCTCCAACTAATTCAGACATTCTGTCCCCGCCCCCTTGGACTAACTAACCTAAGCATATGCACGTCCAAACCAGTTTAGAAGTCACTAGGGAGAAATTGGAGCTCTGTCTAAATGAAAAAAAAGCACCGGGATTAATCCTGGTGCTTACTCGGTAATCAACTTATTTCCTGCTGCTTTTTGCAGGCGGTTCATGATCGCATGTCCTACACCTGAACTTGAAAATACTTCACTATAAATGATATCCACATCGGTCTCGTTAAATCGACGTAACGTATCATATAGTGCCGTGGCCACCGTCTCCAACTCTGCCCGTCTTCCGCAGGCGAACACCACATCGGCATGGTAGAACTCCACATTCTCCACTGTCGTTAACACCCCGACCCGCAAACCTTCCTGCCGCTTTCCTTCTACTAAACGTTGCAGAAATTCTCTGGTGCCTGACACCATATAAAGCGGTGCGTTCGGCGCATAATGGCGATATTTCATTCCCGGTGCTTTTGGTTTTGCTGCCTCATCGGTTAACGCCGGGTCGACTCGAACGTCACCAATCACTGCTTCAAGCTGCTCCTTGGTAACACCGCCCGGCCGTAAAATAACTGGAACTGATTCCGTGCAATCGATCACCGTCGACTCCACACCCACCCCGGTCGCACCGCCATCGAGCACTCCGGCAATTTTCCCATTTAAATCATCCATCACATGCACGGCATTCGTTGGACTCGGTTTGCCTGAGCTATTGGCACTTGGTGCTGCAATCGGCAAACCGCACACCTTAAGCAGCGCCAATGCCACGGGGTGATCCGGCATGCGAACCGCAACCGTCGCTAAACCAGCAGTTGCCTTCTCCGAAAGAACGCCTTCTTTCTTTTTAAAAATAACCGTCAACGGTCCTGGCCAAAAAGCATCCATTAGAATCTCGGCCTTAGCAGGAATCTCCTCTACAAACCGGTTCAACTGTTCCCGGTCTGCAATGTGGATAATTAACGGGTTATCACTTGGCCGTCCTTTCGCAGCAAAAATCTTCGCTACCGCTTCATCACTTTCGGCATTCCCACCCAAGCCATACACTGTCTCCGTCGGGAGGGCTACCACCTCTTTTTCCCGTAAAAAATGAGCTGCATCCACAACTTGTGGATTATTTACGAGATTATCCACATACTTATCCACTTTCCAGACTTTTGTGTTCATAGTTATCCACCTTTATCGTAACTGAGCCTTTTATCGAAATTTGGCGAATCTAGGCACCTTGGCTCAGATTTTTGAACGAGTACGTTTGAAAGTATAAAAGAAGGTGGGTATAAAAACAAGGTTTATCCACAAATTGTGTATAAGTTTCCGAAAAAAGTGGATAACTTTGTGGATATATCCACATTTATAAAGAGAATTTTAAGAATAACGAGTTATCCACATTTAAAACGTGTCGAATGTGCTCTGATTGATAAAATCCTTCTGGTAATTCCTCACGAACGACCCGTTGAAAGCCCATTAATTCAAAAAACGGAAGAGCCACACTTTTATTTGTTGCCAAAAATAAGCTTCTCATTCCCTTTTCTTTCGCTAATTGCACCATTTGATCAAAAAGGACGAAAATTTCCTTATCTGCTTGTCCAGGAGACACGACCAGCGAACGCAGCAACCCATGTTCTTCAAATCCCTCCATGCCAAGCGACCCCCGTAACGATCCGTCCTCGTTTTCTAGCAGTAGAAAATGATCAATGGTCTCACCATTTAGTCCATCCGTCCCAAGCCCCGCCCGTGAAAGGAACTCTCTTACATTTCCTAAATCCTCTTTATTTGCTCTACGAATTAATGCCTGCATCTCTCTTCCACCTCATTCATTTACTTTTTCTACTCTATTAATATGAATAGGTAGGAAAAATAGAACAGTCCTATTCCGGGAATCTAGTAAATTTTTTCGCAACAAGAAAAGCGTAAGCGCCTCGATCAGCCCCGACAGGCAAATGTTCTTCGGCAAGAAAAGTCCGCCTTTTGACTTTTATTGCCGAAGGTTATTTGACCCGAGGGGCTAGGCGCTGGAGCTGGACAATTCTCGAAGTCGAATTATACTTTCCTATAATGAAAAAACCAGCTCCTTCTAGAAACTGGTTTAGTACATGAGCTTTTCCCACATTTCCACTACGAAGAATTTCACCTTTACCGGCTCTTCATCTTCTTCTGTGTACACAGGTGCATTTTTCTTCACTTGCTTTTTCGTCTTCTTTTCTTCTTTCTTAACTGCTTCCTTTTCTACCACAGCCGTTTTTTTATGTTCGACTACCTCTTGCTCTACAGCCGCTGTAACTTTCTTATGATCAACCAACGCTTCCACTTCTTTATCCTGCTTTACCTCCGCTTTCGGCTCCACTTCTTTATCTGCTGCCATCTCAGCCTTCGCCGTTTTCTCTTCCTCAAACCCGTTACTCACTGCCACACCATTTGAAAAATCAAGAAAGCATAATGGTGGATAAAGCACGCACCACCAGTTCGCTCCTTCACCCTCACCAAGAGTAATCAAGATCGCTTGATACTCGCCTGCTGGATATAAAAACTGTCCATATAGCTTCGTTGGAAACTGTACCTTGCCAAACTCTACTTTTACCGACTGATCCGAACCTTGCTCACGTACGGTTCTTTCCGCAATCTCTTGAATTTCTGGAAGCTTCGAATTGATGACCGTTCTTGCTTTTTCCATTGATGTTAAATCCTGAACCCACAGGGTGATCTGCGCATTCACCGCATCCCGTACCTTGCGCTTAATCGCTTGGTCTGATTCGAAATCACTATTTGCTAGAATTCTGAGGCGAATCGCCTCCCCCGGAATCACAATCGACTCCTTTGCTGCAGCTTCCGTCTTCGGCATATATAAACTTAGGATTGTCCCTAACGATAAAACCACTAAATATCCCCAAACTACTAATTTGCTTCTCATCTCAGCACCGTCCCTTCGATATCTTCATTGTGGACAGATTGCCAGAATCTTAAACTAGTAAAATGATAAAAAATGCTATTTTTTCATAAGAACGACGAGTTGCTAAACCGTAATTTAGGGCTCGTAGACACTTCCTATGCGACCTTTTCCTTTATCCAACTACATCTTCGGGTTCATAGACACTTCCTACGCGACCTTTTCCTTTATCCAACTGCCTTTTCGGGCTCATAGACACTTCCTATGCGACCTTTTCCTTTTTCCTACTACCTTTTTGGGTTCATAGACACTTCCTACGCGACCTTTTCCCTTATCCAACTTACATCTTCGGGTTCATAGACACTTCCTACGCGACCTTTTCCTTTTTCCTTCTGCCTTTTCGGGCTCATAGACACTTCCTACGCGACCTTTTCCCTTTTCCATCTGCCTTTTCGGGTTCATAGACACTTCCTACGCGACCTTTTCCTTTATTCAACTACCTTTTCGGGCACGTAGACACTTACCATCCCTATCCCTTTCATTGTCAAGTCATCCTTTTGTAGAGTATAAAGATCCTCCTTAAAACAAAAAGCTCCGAGGCATTATGCCCCGAAGCCGATTTCCGCAAACACCATTCGGTCCTTGCCGTTAATATCATTGACCACTTCTACCTTCACATTCGAGAACGCTTTTCGAAAAAGCTCCGCTACCGCTTCGCCCTGACCGGCCCCAATTTCGAAACATACTAACGCGCACGGCGCTAGTACCTGTGGGAGCTCCACCATAAAGCGCCGGTAAAAGTCCAAGCCGTCCTCCCCAGCAAACAACGCACGATGAGGCTCATGCTCCGTTACCACTTCCGACATCGTCACAATATCACCAGTCGGAATATACGGCGGATTTGACATCACCACATCAAACGCTCCTCCGATAAACGGCTTCAGCAAGTCACCTTGGAAAAACTCGACGTCCGCCTGTAGTCGAAGTGCGTTTTCCTGCGCCACCTTCAACGATTCTTCAGCAATATCAGAAGCAAAAACCGTTAGTGCAGGCTGTTCAAGCTTCATGCTAATTGCAATTGCACCACTACCGGTACCAATATCAATGAGCCTAATTTCTTGTTTTTCACTGAAAAGTCGTTTGATTCGCCGAAGAGTTCCTTCCACCAACTCTTCCGTCTCCGGCCTTGGGATCAGTACCTCTTCATTCACAATAAACTCACGTCCGTAAAAATCCTCCGAACCGATAATGTATTGCACCGGAACACCCGCAACATGCTCACGGACTGCTTTTTCAAAGACTTCCCACACACCTGGAGCTAACTCATCGCGGATATTCGCGAACAGCTGCGCCCGTGACATACCACTGAAATGACGAAGAAGCAGCTCCCCTGCATTCTCATCACGGCCATTCTCAACTAAAAAAGAAGAAGCCCAATGAAGAGCTTCAAAACCTTTTTTATTCATTAGATGCACTTTCCAGTCTTCTCGCTTGGTCATCCATAACTAACGCATCGATGATATCATCAAGCTTACCTTCCAAGATTTGATCCAGCTTTTGAATCGTTAAGCCGATTCGGTGGTCAGTCACTCGGTTTTGCGGGAAGTTATACGTACGAATCCGTTCAGAACGGTCTCCCGTACCAACGGCAGATTTACGTACGGAATCATACTCAGCTTGTGCTTCCTGCTGATACTTATCATAAATACGCGCACGTAAGACTTTCATCGCTTTATCCTTGTTTTTATGCTGCGATTTCTCATCCTGAATCGAAACAACGATCCCGGTTGGAATGTGTGTTAGGCGAACGGCTGACATGGTCGTGTTAACGGACTGTCCGCCGGCACCGCTCGAAGCAAACGCATCAAAACGGATATCTTTATCATTGATCTCTACTTCTAATTCCTCTGCTTCCGGCAAGCAAACAACGGTTGCCGTCGACGTATGAATCCTGCCGCTTGATTCCGTTTCCGGAACACGCTGAACACGGTGGGCACCGTTCTCATACTTCAATTTGGAGTATGCGCCCTGACCATTGATCATAAAGCTGATTTCCTTGTATCCGCCAAGTCCAGTTGGGCTGGCATCAAGGAGGTCAGTTTTCCAGCCCTGTGCTTCCGCATAACGGCTGTACATGCGATATAAATTACCAGCAAACAAAGCCGCTTCATCTCCGCCGGCAGCCCCGCGGATTTCAAAAATAACGTTTTTGTCATCGTTCGGATCCTTTGGAATAAGAAGAATCTTCATCTTGGCTTCTAGTTCTTCGATTTGGGCTTCTAGCTCGTTCACTTCTTCTTTTACCATTTCACGCATTTCGGCATCGAGCTTTTCTTCAAGCATTGCCTTCGCATCCTGAAGCTGTTCGCGAGCTTCTTTATATTCACGATACGTTTGTACAGTCTCTTGTATATCAGATTGTTCTTTTGAATATTCACGAAGTTTTTTTGAATCATTAATAATTTCTGGGTCGCTCAAAAGTTCATTCAACTTTTCGTAACGATCTTCCACAGATTGAAGACGATCAAACACAGCATTCACCTCGAGTTTTAGTCCATAACATTCTAATTATAGTATAGGTGAAAACCGCAGTCAAAACCAATTTGCGGGAAAAAAATTTTTGTAGCTCACTTCTACTAACCTAGTCTGTTGATTTCCGCTCCAGGAGCTTCGCTTTCCGTGGGTGTTTCGGCGAGCCTCCTCGGTGCTAGCGCCTGCGGGGTCTCCCCTGAACCATACTCCCACAGGAGTCTTCGCTCCTTCCGCTCCAATCAACAGATGCCAAAATCACCAATGAGTTTAACAAAGCCATATAGTTAAAATTTCACCTAAAGATAGTAACTCATGACGATTAGTTCTCCCTTTGGTCCCATTCTTCTTACGCCTTCATCCACAAATCCGCATTTTTTGTATAAAGCTTGTGCGGCTTCGTTTTTCAGATTCACCGCTAATACAAGCTCATTGATTTCACTAAAGTGTTCCTTCACAAAGCCAGGTAATAGCTTGAGTGCCTTTGTTGCGTAGCCCTTTCCAAGGTGGCGGGAATCGGTTGAAAAAGCTCTAATTAATATCGCATTCTTATTATCAGAGTATGGTTCCACACCCTCATTTTTATGTAAATCAAAATACGTAACCAGCTGTTTTTCATCCATTGCCAAGATGGAATAGCGGTCCACATCCTCTTGGGAAAGCCGGATACAATCTAATGGCTTCCCTGTAAAACGCAATTGATCTTCTGTTATTTGATATTGTTCGATATCTTGTTTAAATCCCTCATTATAAAAATAGAGCTGCATCCGGAAATCCCCTCTCCAAAGGAACGTTTGTTCTAATTTTATCAATCCCAGTAAAAAAATACAAATAAAAACATGCCCTAGAATCAGAGCATGTTATCTTCGGTCTTCTTTTACACGAACTTCGATATTGTAGCGCGGTAGAGCTTGTACAAGTTTGCGGTGGAGACGTGCTTGTGCGTCCATTCTTTCTTTATCAGAAAGCATGCCCTTTTTATAAACAGACACCCACATACGGTCCCCATTAATCCAAACAGAATCAGTGACAAATTCATTTGTCTTAGCAATCACTTGCTTTGCCTTGTAAGTGTCATTACCGGTATTTTTTCCGCCACCAGCTTCCGACCCACTTCCCGTCCTCTTTAGGTCAAGGAAATTTGGATTTTGGTTCGTGATATCATCTTCCACTAAATGCCGCTTATTTTTGCCGCGGTCTGACAGATTGTTAGGATGATTTTTGTCGTTGCTGCTGTTGCTCATATTATCCACGATGTCTCGGTTTGGTGTGGACATATCATCGAAAGTATCCGGATCATCCGCATTATTACGGGTGCTGGACATAAAGTTTGGGGCCGTGCGGTCTTTCTTCAAATCATAGGCCTCTTCATTCGCGCCGCGGTTGCTCTGACAACCACTTACTAAAAATAACATTGTGATGGATAGAAACATCCACTTTTTCAGCATCTTACACCTCCCATTACTACTATCATGCCCGTCTAGAAGGTGAAGTTACGTTGTGAATTCCTTCCAAAGCTTTACCTACTTTGCTTGGCTAGAAACAATGGAGAATCTCTTTTCTCCTGTCCACTTTTTACCGTTATCATCGATTTGGATGGTGGCCGTATAGTCCCCTTCCATTTCGAAGGTAGCGACTCCCGAATAAACACCGTTCGATGTTTCTTTCATATCCTTCATGGCAATATCTCCATGACTCATCATGTGCATATTTAAATCCGCACGAACCTTCGCACCAGTTACCGGCTTCCCCTCGCTGTCCAGGACTTTAATTTGAATGGTCGAAGACTGTTCAGGTGAAAACGATTTAGGGGTCAGTAGATCTATTTGAAAATCATTTGAGCTGCATCCCGACATCAAAATCATTAAGAAACAGACGAACAAAAAAGCAAATTTTTTCATCCACCCACTACCTTTCTGATGAAAAATCTTGTTACTATACTATCCCCATATTAACGCAAAAAAGAGCCAGGACCTCATCCTGAACTCTTAATTCTGGGGACAGTCCCCCCGTGCTTTAAAGCAGTGGGGGACTGTCCCCACTAGTTGGTTGCTTCTTCTTGTAACACCGACCGATAAGAAGCTGTTTTTGGTACTTCGTGATGGTGACGGCAGCGTGGCTCGTATGCCTCGGAAGCGCCAACCAAGATTACCGGGTCATGGTATGATGCCGGACGTCCGTCAATCAAGCGCTGTGTGCGGCTAGATGGTGAACCACAAACCGTGCAAACTGCCTGAAGCTTTGTTACTGTCTCGGCAATCGCCATTAACGCAGGCATTTGTGCGAACGGCTCGCCACGGAAATCCATATCAAGACCAGCACAAACGACGCGGTGCCCGCTATCTGCTAGCTGCTGAACTACCCGGACAATTCCTTCGTCAAAAAACTGCACTTCATCAATCGCGATAATATCCATATCTGCTTCTACATGATGAAGAATCTCTATAGAATGGGAAATTGGCTTCGCATGAAAAGAAGAGCCATTATGGGAGACTACGGATTGTTCACTGTAGCGATTATCAATTTTCGGCTTAAACACAGCGATTTTTTGCTTCGCGAATTGAGCCCGTCTCACACGACGTATCAATTCCTCTGACTTTCCAGAAAACATACTGCCGCAGATAACCTCAACCCATCCGGTTTGCTTCATTAAATACATAAACGGCATCTCCTTCCTAAAAAAACGAACCCTTTTTTAACGATACTTGTCCAAACTTTCCTATGTATCGCTGATCTATATTAAACAGAACTCTGTTACCTTCTTATTAGTATCACTTTACCCTATATCGACCTAACTAACCAGCCGCCGGCAAGTGAATTTTCCTATTTTTTTCAATAAAAAACAGGCAAGCCGACTTTCTTCTTGCCTGTTTTGAGCGATTATTGTTGCTGTTGCTTAAGGCCGTATTTTTTGTTGAAACGGTCAACACGTCCGCCAGCTTCAGCGAATTTTTGACGACCAGTATAGAATGGATGACATTCTGAACATGTTTCAACACGGATCTCATTTTTAACAGAACCAGTTTCGAATGTGTTACCACATGCGCAAGTCACCGATACTGTTTTATAATTTGGATGAATTCCTGCTTTCATTCTTTTCATCTCCTTCCGCCCTGAATCTTTCGAAACAGAGTTATATAAGGTGCTTGTCTTTCAACAGGCACTGAATTACTTAAAACACACTGCACCCATTATAACAAGGGTACCCTTTTTTTGCAAGTTGGGATTTGCTGGCTTTTTTGAACACATCCTGTTGATTTCCGTTCCAGGAGCGAGCGGTTCGTGGGCGTTTCGGCGAGCCTCCTCGGCCAAAAGCGCCTGCGGGGTCTCCCCTGAACCGTACTCCCACAGGAGTCTTCGCTCCTTCCACTCCAATCAACAAGTTGCTTGTCCAATGTGTAATGTATTTACCTACGACCGTCTTGTTTTTAGCTCTTCCCCAAGTTGGGCGAAAAATTCTTCGTTGGACTTTGTTTGGCGTAGTTTTTTCAGGAAACGCTCGGCAAAGTCTGGTGAATCCGACATGGATTTTCTGATCGCCCATAGTTTATCTAAATGATCTTTCGGAATCAGCAATTCTTCCTTACGCGTTCCAGAACGACGGATATCAAGCGCAGGGAAAATACGGCGTTCAGCCAGACCACGGTCAAGGTGAAGCTCCATGTTACCTGTTCCTTTAAATTCTTCATAAATGACATCGTCCATACGTGAACCTGTTTCCACTAGGGCCGTAGCAAGAATCGTCAAGCTTCCGCCCTCTTCAATGTTACGAGCCGCACCAAAGAAACGCTTTGGACGGTGGAACGCCGCAGGATCAATACCACCAGACAGCGTACGTCCGCTAGGTGGAATGACAAGGTTATAGGCACGAGCCAGACGTGTAATGCTATCCATTAGAATCACGACATCGCGCTTATGTTCCACTAATCGCATCGCACGGTCAAGCACGAGCTCGGCCACTTTAATATGATTTTCAGGCACTTCGTCAAACGTCGAGCTGACAACATCCCCCGCAACCGAACGTTCAATGTCGGTTACCTCTTCTGGACGCTCATCGATTAACAAAACAATCAGTTCAACATCTGGATGATTTGTCGTAACGCTGTTAGCGATTTCTTTTAACAGCATCGTTTTACCAGCCTTAGGTGGAGCAACGATTAATCCCCTTTGACCAAAACCGACCGGCGCCACGACATCCATGATTCTTGTAGAAAGATATTTTGGAGTTGTTTCGAGCTTCATTTGTCTGTCTGGATAAAGAGGTGTTAATGCCGGGAAGTAGACTCGTTCCTTTGCAGATTCTGGGTCTTCTCCGTTCACCGCTTCTACATGCAGCAAGCCATAGTAACGTTCATTTTCCTTCGGAGGACGAACCTTACCAGAGACCTTGTCCCCATTACGCAGGTCAAAACGGCGGATTTGGGATGCTGAAATATAAATATCCTCTGAGCTTGGCGAGTAATTAATCGGGCGTAAGAATCCGAAACCTTCAGATTGGATAATTTCGAGAACACCTTCCATGAAAAAGTACCCCTGTTGTTCCGCACGAGATTTTAGGATGGCAAAGATTAATTCTTTTTTTGTTAATTTGCTGTAGTAAGTTACTTTAAATTCGCGAGCAAGCTCGTAAAGTTCCTTCAGCTTCATATTTTCTAAACTTGAAATTGTTAAGTCCATTAGTACACCACACTTTTGAATTTTTCCATCAAATCCGCTTCTTTTCCATAGCGGGAGATCTTCCTGTTAGATAGTAATGAGATTAGAGGAATTGATGATTGAAGTAGAATGGAAATGAATAGAATTGCAGAAATTAAAGATAATAAAAACAATTACTATTTTACCCTGTGAATAAAAAATTAATCAACTAAATTTTTTGTTAGAAATATAAGGGTGCCTGACACCAAGTCGAATTGGTGCCTGACACCAAGTCGAATTGGTGCCTGACACCCGTTGCAGTTATGTCTATTTTACGGCTCTGTTACAGTTGATTTCCGCTCCAGGCGCTTCGCTTTCCGTGGGCGTTTCGGCGAGCCTCCTCGGCGCTTACGCCTGCGGGGTCTCCCCTGAACCGTACTCCCACAGGAGTCTTCGCACCTTCCGCTCCAATCAACAATTTCTATAAAATAATTTATTTAATTACTAGGTTTGGTTTCTTTTTCAAGCTGTGACGGCCTTCGATGAAGCGGACTGTGCCTGATTTTGCACGCATGACGACTGAGTGTGTAGAGCCGTATGAGCCTTTGAATTGAACGCCGCGCAGTAATTCTCCGTCTGTAACACCGGTTGCTGCAAAAATAGCATCGTCACCCTTAACAAGGTCTTCCATACGAAGAACACGGTTCACGTCTAATCCCATTTTGATACAGCGCTCAAGCTCTGCATCATTTTGAGGCAATAGCTTACCCATGATTTCACCGCCAAGACATTTCAAGGCTACCGCTGCAATAACACCCTCAGGCGCACCACCGGAACCAAACAAAATATCTACGCCAGTATTATCAAACGCCGTATTAATGGCACCTGCGACATCACCATCATTGATCAACTTGATTCTCGCACCTGCTTCACGAAGTTGGGCAATAATATGCTCATGACGTGGACGGTTTAAAACCGTTGCAACTACGTCCTCGATATCCTTGTTTTTCGCTTTTGCTACAGCCTTTAGGTTATCTAAGACAGAGGCATTAATGTCAACCAGGCCAACAGCTTCCGGACCGACAGCGATTTTTTCCATGTACATATCTGGGGCATGAAGTAGGTTGCCATTGTCAGCTACTGCTAAAACGGCAAGAGCATTCCAGCCACCTGACGCTAAAATGTTCGTTCCTTCAAGCGGGTCAACAGCGACATCCACACGCGGACCATAGCCTGTACCAAGTTTTTCCCCGATATAAAGCATTGGGGCTTCATCCATTTCCCCTTCACCAATTACAACGGTGCCTTTCATTGGAACCGTGTCAAAAACATCACGCATGGCTGTTGTCGCTGCACCATCTGCCTCGTCTTTTTTCCCACGACCCATCCAACGTGCTGATGCCAAGGCAGCTCCCTCTGTAACGCGGACAAGCTCCATCGTTAAACTTCTTTCCATCGATTCCCATCTCCCATGTTTTCGTTTGTTTTATCTCTGAAGGTTACTCTCTCAAACGGACACGATATTACACGTCGCTTCCGCCTTTTATGTGTTTTTCAGTTGTTCAACTTCTTCTTTCGTTAATGCTTCACGCCATACGGTCGCACCAAGCCCGTTTAACTTTTCAACCAGATTGCTGTAACCCCGGTCAATATGCTCGAGTCCAGTCACTTCCGTAATTCCTTCTGCTAAAAGGCCGGCGATGACAAGTGCCGCTCCTGCGCGGAGGTCACTGGCCTTCACTTTCGCTCCTTGAAGCTGAATAGGGCCATTAATGATTGCGGAGCGCCCTTCCACCTTAATATTGGCGTTCATTCGTCTTAGTTCATCAATATGCTTAAATCGTGCACCGTAAATGGTATCGGTCACGACGCTAGAACCCGTGGCTTTTGTTAAAAGAGTCGTAAACGGCTGCTGCAGGTCGGTTGGGAATCCAGGATACACGAGTGTCTTAATATCAACCGCCTTCAAGTTATTTCCTCCATCGACAAACACTTGGTCATCGCTAGATTCTATGTGCACACCCATTTCACGAAGCTTAGCAATCAGTGATTCTAAATGTTGTGGAATCACATTATCAATAACCACACCTTCGCCAACTGCTGCCCCAAGAATCATATATGTGCCCGCTTCAATCCTGTCCGGAATAATCGTATGACGGCAACCGTGTAAGGTGTCCACCCCATCAATGCGGATGACATCGGTTCCAGCACCTTTTATTTTTGCACCCATGTTTGTTAAAAGCGTGGCTACATCAATGATTTCTGGCTCTTTCGCGGCATTCTCAATGATCGTCCGTCCCTTAGCTCTTACCGCAGCCAACATAATATTGATTGTTGCCCCCACACTGACCACGTCTAAATAGATGCGGGCACCGCGAAGCTCATCGGCGCGAAGATAAATCGCCCCTTGCTCGTTGGTAATTTGTGCACCTAAAGCCTCAAAGCCTTTAATATGCTGATCAATGGGTCTTGGACCTAGATGGCAGCCGCCTGGTAGCCCAATAACCGCCTTTTTGAAGCGTCCGAGCATGGCCCCCATTAAATAATAGGATGCACGAAGCATTTTCACCTTGCCATTTGGCAGGGGCATCGAAATCATCGATGAAGGGTCGACCGTCATTTCATCCTCACTGATTTGAACCTTCCCGCCGATTTCCTCAAGCAGATCCTTCAAAATCTCCACGTCCGAAATATCCGGCAAGCCTTCAATTGTAACAGGTGATTCAGCTAAGATCGTTGCAGGAATTAAAGCCACCGCACTATTTTTCGCTCCACTGATTCGAACTGTACCTTTTAACGGATACCCGCCCGCAATTTTAAGTTTTTCCATTTTTGACTCCCTTCTAAGCCCTATGTATCACAAGAATGGTCCAGTGATGATGGCCGGTGTACGTTGTGTGAAAATTCCCTCATAAGAATGCGCTTACCTTTTGGGGTATAAGTATCCTCACCTACGTACCATCCTACCAGGCTTTAGGTATATTTTTCCAACATCAAAAGCCAAATTCCGACAGCTTGTCTATCCTTTAGTTTACACGAAAATCCTATTTTCATGTATGCATATTAAAAAAATTTGCTCAAAAATGGAAAAACTGCGGTAAATTAGGCTTCCGTACGAGAATTCCAGTCTTTAAGGAATGCTTCAATTCCTTTATCTGTTAGAGGATGTTTTGTTAATCCCATTAATACATTGTAAGGAATGGTCGCAATATGCGCGCCTCGTAACGCAGCTTCTGTCACATGAATGGGATTACGGATCGAAGCAGCAATAATTTCTGATTCAATACCATGAACGGCAAAAATTTCTGCAATTGTAGAGATTAAGTCTAAACCGTTTTGACCGATATCATCTAATCTTCCTAGGAATGGGGATACATAAGTTGCACCTGCACGTGCTGCAAGCAATGCCTGATTTGCATTAAAGATGAGGGTAACGTTCGTTTTGATTCCTTCTTTTGTAAAAGCATTGACCGCTTTTAAGCCATCCGGAGTCATCGGAACTTTAACAGTAATATTTGGAGCAATGGCAGCTAGTTCTCTTCCTTCTTTAATCATACCTTCTGCATCTAATGCAATTACTTCTGCACTAACAGATCCAGGAACAAGCGCTGTAATTTCACGTAAACGATCGTGGAAAGAAACGCCTTTTTCTTTAGCAACAAGGGATGGATTTGTTGTTACTCCAGCTAATAATCCAAGTTCATGGGCTTCACGGATTTCTTCTAAGTTCGCTGTATCGATAAAAAATTTCATGGTATAACCTCCAATTTTTCGACTAAATTTTCAGTTTTCTACTTACACACTGAAACCGCCCTCAAGGTAAGGGCGGTTTTAATTTTATCATAGTTGAGCAACCAACAAAAAGTGCCAAAAAACGGCTTTTTTTATTACGCTCTGCCTGAAGAACCGAATTCACGCATTTTGCCGATTACTGTTGCTTTAATCGCATCGCGAGCTGGTCCTAAATATTTACGTGGATCGTATTCATTTGGTTTCGCAGCAAGTGTTTCACGTACCGCTTTCGCAGATTCGATTTGGTTTTCAGTGTTCACGTTGATTTTAGCTGTTCCTAAAGAAACTGAACGTTGGATATCCTTTGTTGGGATTCCAGTTCCACCATGAAGTACTAATGGAAGACCAGTGATCTTACCGATTTCCTCCATTTCAGCAAAACCAAGGTTTGGTTCGCCTTTGTAAGGACCGTGTACAGAACCTAATGCAGGTGCCAGGCAATCGATACCTGTGCGCTTAACAAGTTCTTGACACTCTTTTGGATCTGCGTAAATAACGCCTTCAGCTACTACATCGTCTTCCTGTCCGCCAACTGTTCCTAATTCAGCTTCAACAGAAACACCTTTTGAATGTGCATACTCAACTACTTTAGTTGTAATTTCGATGTTTTCTTCAAATGGGTGGTGTGACGCATCGATCATAACAGATGTGAAGCCAGCATCGATTGCTTCTTTACATTTATCAAAGCTTGAACCGTGGTCAAGGTGAATAGCCACTGGTACGGTGATTTTTAAATCTTCCATTAAGCCTTCAACCATTTTTACAACAGTCTTGAAGCCTGACATATAACGTGCTGCCCCTTCAGATACACCAAGGATAACTGGTGATTTTTCTGCTTCTGCAGCTTGAAGAATAGCTTGTGTGAATTCTAGGTTATTAAGGTTAAATTGCCCAACTGCGTAGCCTTCTGCTTTCGCTTTGTTAAGCATTTCTGTCATTGAAACTAAAGGCATTTCTTTTCCTCCTTAAATTAGGTTGAACTCCTTTTCGAAAGACTGCTTTCCATATTAAAGGTTTCCCTCTCATAAGGTGTTTATGTATTCTCCGAAAAATGATGTTCATCCTGTTAAGATTCATATGTATCATATCAAAAGAAATAGAGAAATGCTATTAAACAACCATCAGTTTTGCAAACTGTCATAATGAAAGCGCACCCAAGTCACAGCAAGCGTTTTCACCACATCAATTGGTTATTTTTTTATAAAAAAAGGCAACCTTTTCGATGCCTCGTTTTGAAATGTTTAGTTCGTTTTTTGTGGGATATGTTTGCGAACCGCCGCACGGATATCGTCAATATCAAACGGTTTTGCGAAATGTGTAATTGCACCAAGATCCTTGGCCTCTTGAATCATATCCAATTCACCATAGGCGGTCATGATAATCACGCGAATCTCTGGATCAATCACTTTCATTCGTTTTAAAATTTCAATTCCGTCCATTCCTGGAATTTTCATATCAAGTAGTACAAGGTCCGGGTCATGCTTGGTGACGATGTCCAATGCCTGAACGCCGTTAGCTGCTTGAAATGTCTGGTATCCTTCCTTTTGGAACACCTCATTTAGCAAAATCCGAATGCCAAATTGGTCGTCTACAATTAAAATTTTCTCTTTCATACCTTCCACCTCTTCCTTGGTTATTTTATTTTGATTCATTTATCTATACATATCCTTATACCTATTCGACAGAGGGTGTCATTTTCCTTCTTGTATTTTGCTAGCTGAGCGATGATTTTTATGGTAATTTTTACCTAATTTTACATTATGGTAAAAAAGTCTATAATAGGAGGCGTGATAAGGAGGGTTACTATGTTAAAGATGTTTACTACCCAATTAACAGGCCTATTCAAGCGGATTGAGGAAAAAGAAGAATTTGCGTTTGAGGATGGTGCCCGATTGCTGGCCCAAGCACCTGTTGGCGATGGGTCTATATATATTTTTGGTGGGGCTGAAATGAAGGCCGTGGAATTTGAAGCGTTAGAAGGCGTGGAGCCGCTTAAGAGTGCAAAGTCGTTAACTCTTGAGCAAGTGGACGAGCTAAGCGATGCGGACCGCGTCATCTTGTTTAGTCGCACTTCCATGGATGAAGCCGCGATGGCGGTTGCTGTGGCTTTGCAGGAAAAAGGCATCCCCTTTGTGGCTGTTTCTACGGTTATGGAGGAAGCTGGCGCAGGCGATTTAACAAGTTTAGCAGATGTACATATTGATTTACGGTTAAAAAAAGGGTTATTGCCAGAAGATTTAGGCAATCGCTTTGGTTATCCGTCGTCGATGGCCGCCTTGTACGTCTATTTTGGGTTGAAATTTACGATTGATGAGATTTTAGCGGAATATTTTGAGTGAACGGCCCTTGATTGGTGCCGTTTTTTTGTAGATTTTGGGATTTCGTACCATTTTGGATAGTTTTTGTGTCATTTTGTCTATGTTTTGTGTCATTATTAATGGATTTTGTGCCAATTTCATATAGTTTTGTGCCATTTTTGAGGTGTTTTGTTGATTTATACAATTTATGGAAAATAACCAAATAAAAAAGACCAGCTCCCCAAAGGAAAACTGGCCCACTCAAATTATTTTTGCAAAGAAGCTTTAATAAAGTCACGGAACAACGGCTGCGGGCGCGTTGGTCTGGACACAAACTCTGGATGGAACTGAGAAGCCACAAACCACGGGTGATCCGCAAGCTCGATAATCTCCACTAAACGGCCATCAGGGCTAGTACCTGAGAAAATAAAGCCTTGTGCTTCCATTTCTTGACGGTAATGATTGTTGAATTCATAACGGTGGCGGTGACGCTCGTAAACAACCTCATCCTCATACGCCTCGAACGCTTTCGAGCCTTCAACCAAACGGCAAGGATACAGACCTAGTCGCAATGTACCGCCTAAATCCTCTACATCCTTTTGTTCTGGTAGTAAATCAATAATTGGATGAGCTGTTTCCGGAACAAACTCAGCAGAATGTGCATCACTATAACCAAGGACGTTACGTGCAAATTCAATTGTTGCTAGCTGCATGCCTAAGCAAATACCAAGGAACGGTTTCTTCTGCTCACGGGCATAGCGAGTCGCTTCAATTTTCCCTTCCACACCACGGTCGCCAAATCCACCTGGAACGAGTACGCCATCTACATCAGCCAATAGTTCAGCTACATTCTCACGGGTTACATGCTCTGCATTAATCCATTTAATTTCTACATCTGAATCAAACGCGTATCCGGCATGCTTCATCGCTTCAACAACGGAAATATAAGCATCCTGGAGCTCAACATATTTTCCGACAAGACCAATACGTGTCTTGTTGGAAAGACTAAGAACGCGGTCAACAAGCTGTTTCCACTCAGTCATTTCGGCTTCCTTCGTCTGTAGCTTCAAATGGTCACACACAATTTGATCCATGTTTTGCTCTTGAAGGGCAAGCGGAATGGAATAAAGTGTGTCTGCATCCTGACATTCAATAACAGCCTTGGCGTCAATATCACAGAACAAAGCAATCTTATCCTTCATGTCCTGTGAAACAGGCATTTCCGTACGAACAACAATAATATTTGGCTGGATTCCCAAGCTGCGAAGCTCTTTTACACTGTGCTGTGTTGGCTTCGTCTTCATCTCACCCGCCGCTTTTATGTACGGAATTAGGGTACAGTGAATGTACATAACATTGTCACTGCCGATGTCACTCTTCATCTGACGAATCGCTTCAAGGAATGGCAGGGATTCAATGTCACCAACAGTACCGCCGATTTCAGTAATGACCACATCGGCATTTGTTTCATTACCGGCACGCAGGCAGCGCTCTTTAATTTCATTCGTAATGTGCGGAATAACCTGAACCGTCGCACCTAAATAGTCACCGCGGCGTTCTTTACGTAAAACCGTTGAATAGATTTTTCCTGTTGTCACATTGCTATACTTGTTTAAGTTGATGTCAATAAAGCGCTCATAGTGCCCAAGGTCTAAATCTGTTTCCGCGCCGTCACCAGTAACGAATACTTCACCGTGTTGGTAGGGACTCATCGTTCCAGGGTCCACGTTAATATACGGGTCAAATTTTTGGATGGTCACGTTCAAGCCCCGATTTTTCAACAAGCGCCCTAAAGAAGCAGCGGTAATTCCCTTTCCAAGTGATGACACCACACCACCGGTTACAAAAATATACTTTGTCATTAAAAATTCCCCCTTATTAACAGTTTGACCATTATTCAGTCTGTTTAGGATTTTTCATAAAAAATATTTTGGCCTGCTGAATGAACGCATCATCCATCAAGGCCGTCGGGTTCGTCAATCGTCATGAATTACTTACCTATCCTATAGACTAAAAAACGAAAAAACTCCATATTTCGGGAGTTTTTTAAAAAATAAAAAGCGCCCCAATAGGGAGCGCATATAAGTAAAGATTGATTTGTCCTTTTTTAAGGAGCCCAAAAAAGATAATACAAGGGCGAGAAAAAAAAGTCAAGCTGTTTACAAATCTTCGTCTTCTTCCTCTTCAAAAACTTCTTCCTCATCAAGCTCTTCATCTAAGTCTTCATCTTCGTCTAGATCGAATTCATCCTCTTCAATGACGTCTTCATCAATTTCCAAATCCTCATCTTCATCAATGTCTAGATCGTCGTCATCATCAAGTAGATCGTCCTCATCGGCGAAATCGTCGAGTTCATCATATTCTTCCTCATCGATTTCATCGAAATCTTCAAGTTCGTCTTCTTCAACAACCTTCTTCGCCTTCTTCTTCTTCGGTTTAACCACAGTAACTACTTCTTCTTCCGCTGTATCAACCGGATACCATACGCGAAGTCCCCAACGATTATCTCCTAATGAGAGGAAGCGGCCATCGATATTCATGTCCGTATAAAACTGTGCAAGTCTTGAGCGAATTTCCTCTTGAGACATACCTACAGCATTTGTAATTTCATTAATTAGTTCATTGAAAGCGATTGGTTGCTTGCTATTTTTTAAGTATTCGTGAGCCATTTCTATGAGGGATAACTCTTGTAATTCCTCTTTTGAGTATTGTGCTAAACTCAATTTTGGCACTTCCTTTCTCTATTTAACACTCTTGTAGGAGTGATAACGGGCGTTTCTAGTCCAGCTTCAGCGCCTAGCCCCTCGGGTCCAATCCGCTTCCGCCTTTCCGCTTTAAAGACATATTCTCCATTATAAACAATTTCTTCCCGTTTATGCTAGTTTCTAACTTATGTTTCACTTGATTTTTTCTTGATTGGACTTAGGTGTGTCACCATTTTCCTGATTTTTTAGCTTTTTGGTCTCTTTAATCGTGATCACCAAGAAGAAAATTGCTAGTAAAAGAAACGAGATAGCTCCTAATTGACGCTGATAGAGATAGTTTAATGGCCAGGCAAATACAATTAAAATTAATAATATATGACTAACCTTCATCTACACTCACCTGCCAAATCTCTTAGAAGTTTTACACTAGTTTGATTATATAAGATAACGCTTCAATTTAACATGTTGTACCCAAAAATTTTTCCATAAAAACAAAGATTGGTGTCAGGCACCTTTGTGAACGTTTCACATGGTGCCTGACACCCTACATTTCCTACATATTTCTACGATATTGTCCGCCGACTTCGTATAGTGCACGTGTGATTTGGCCGAGGCTTGCGACTTGGACGGTTTCCATTAATGCAGCAAAAATATTGCCGCCAGAGACCGCTGCTTCTTTTAACCGCTTTAACGCCTCTGCCGCTTTGTCCGCATGCGCCTCTTGGAAGGAACGCAAATTATGAATCTGCAATTCCTTTTCCTCCGTCGTTGCCCGTGCCAACTCCATATTGTTGACCTCTTCCTCTGATGGAGGATTTGGATTCAAATAGGTGTTCACCCCAATAATCGGCAACTCCCCTGTATGCTTCTTCATTTCATAAAACATCGACTCATCTTGGATTTTTCCGCGTTGGTACTGCGTTTCCATCGAACCAAGCACACCGCCTCGGTCATTCAAACGCTCAAACTCCTGAAGCACCGCTTCCTCAACCAATTCCGTCAGCTCCTCAACGATAAACGAGCCTTGAAGCGGATTCTCATTTTTCGTTAAGCCGTGCTCTTTCGTAATAATCATCTGAATTGCCATCGCTCGGCGCACCGATTCCTCAGTTGGCGTTGTAATCGCCTCATCATACGCATTGGTATGAAGCGAATTACAATTATCATGCAACGCCATTAACGCCTGAAGCGTTGTGCGAATATCATTAAAGTCGATTTCCTGCGCATGGAGCGAACGACCTGAAGTCTGAACATGGTACTTCAGCTTCTGGCTTCTCTCATTCGCACCATACTTATCACGCATTACGGTCGCCCAAATGCGGCGCGCCACACGGCCAATAACCGTATACTCCGGATCCAATCCGTTTGAGAAAAAGAACGATAAGTTTGGTGCAAAATCATCAATCTTCATGCCGCGGCTTAAATAATATTCCACATAGGTGAATCCATTCGAAAGCGTAAACGCCAGCTGCGAAATTGGATTCGCTCCCGCTTCGGCAATATGGTACCCCGAAATCGAAACTGAATAATAGTTGCGTACCTGATGGTCAATGAAATATTGCTGGATATCCCCCATCATCCGAAGTGCAAATTCCGTTGAGAAAATACACGTGTTTTGCCCTTGGTCCTCTTTTAAAATATCCGCCTGAACCGTACCACGGACCGTACGCAGTGTATAGGCACGTACCTCCGCAAACTCTTCAACCGTTAACACGCGGCCAAGTTCCTCTTCCTTCCGCTTCACCTGCTGGTCGATTGCCGTATTCATAAACATCGCCAAAATAATTGGCGCCGGCCCATTAATCGTCATCGAAACGGAAGTCGATGGATGGCATAAATCAAAACCGTCATACAGCTTTTTCATATCATCTAACGTACAAACGCTGACGCCGCTCTCGCCGACCTTGCCATAAATATCTGGACGGTAATCCGGATCCTCCCCGTACAACGTCACCGAGTCAAACGCCGTACTTAAACGTTTTGCTGCATCATCCTTCGATAAATAGTGGAAACGACGGTTCGTCCGTTCCGGTGTTCCTTCCCCGGCAAACTGGCGCTTCGGATCCTCTCCCTCACGCTTGAATGGAAATACTCCAGCCGTATATGGGAACGCACCCGGAACGTTTTCCTGATACACCCAGCGAAGAATTTCCCCATAGTCCTTAAACTTCGGCAAGGCCACCTTCGGAATATCAATTCCCGATAAACTCTTCGTCTTTAACACCGTAATAATCTCTTTATCGCGGATCCGCGTCACAAACTGGTCGCCAGAATAGGCTTTCTTCGTCTGTTCCCACGTATCGAGAATCTTTTTCGATTCAGGCGTTAAACGAGCTTCCGTCTCCTGCTTCACCACTTCTAAAGCAGCCACAACCTCCGGCTGGTCTTGAACCGCAAGAATCGCCCCTTCCAACTGGAATAATTTCCGGGCAATACTCGCTTGCTCTTCCGCCTTCTTATGGTAGCCCCTTACTGTGTCAGAAATCTCTCTTAAATAGTAACGGCGGTCGGTTGGAATAATCACGTTCTGCATTTCCACCACGGCACTCTTACGAAAAGAAGTCACCCAATCCGTCGCCATTTTTGCATTGATTTTTTCCACTAATGCCGCAAACAGGGCATTTGTACCCGGGTCATTAAACTGACTCGCAATCGTTCCGTACACCGGCATTTCGGATGGGTCTTTTTCAAACAGCATATGGCTGCGCTGGTACTGCTTTTGCACCTGGCGCTTCGCATCCTCTGAACCTTTACGCTCATATTTATTGATGACAATTAAGTCAGCAAAATCAATCATATCAATTTTTTCAAGCTGAGATGGCGCCCCGAATTCACTCGTCATGACGTACATGGAAACATCACATATTTCCGTGATTTCCGCATCACCCTGCCCGATTCCACTCGTTTCCACAATCACCAGGTCAAAGCCCGCAGCTTTTGTCACCGCAACCGCATCCTTAATCGCAAGCGACAATTCATTTTTCGAACGTCTTGTTGCCAGACTTCGCATATACACATTCGGAGAAAAAATCGCATTCATACGAATTCGGTCCCCAAGCAAGGCACCGCCCGTTTTTTGCTTAGTTGGATCAACAGACAGAATCGCTACCTTCTTATCAGGAAGTTCATTGATAAAGCGGCGGATTAATTCATCCGTCAACGAACTTTTTCCAGCGCCACCTGTTCCCGTAATCCCGACCACCGGAATCGCCTTCTCGAGCGACTTCACTTGTTCGAGCACCTGTTCAGCTGCCGCAGCCGCTTCATTCTTTTTATCGACATGAAGCTCGGCTAACGTAATCAACTTCGCAATCGCATTCACATCCCCAGTAGGCAGCTTTTCAATCTGCTCAGCCGCATCCATGTCAACCGTTGAAAAATCGCACTCCTGAATCATTCGATCAATCATGCCCTGTAAGCCAAGCAAACGACCGTCCTCTGGTGAAAAGATGCGCGCAATCCCATAAGCATGAAGCTCATCAATTTCCCTTGGTATGATAACGCCACCCCCGCCGCCATAAATGCGAATATGCGGGGCACCCTTTTCTTTTAACAGGTCATACATATATTTAAAGTACTCAACGTGTCCGCCTTGATAAGAAGAAATCGCAATCCCCTGCACATCCTCTTGAATCGCCGCGTTCACAACCTCCTCCACCGAACGGTTATGCCCAAGGTGAATAACCTCCGCCCCGCTCGCCTGAAGAATTCGCCTCATAATATTAATCGAAGCATCATGCCCATCAAACAAACTCGACGCCGTCACAAAACGGATATGATGCTTAGGCTGATAAGTTCCCATCGTACTCCCCCTTTTTGAAAAATGAACTCTATTTATCGGTTGCGATTCGTTTCGTTTTCCAGACGTTTTTCGGCACTCGTGACGTCGCCGCCAATCCCCGATAACAAAATCTCGGTCTGCAAATCAATGTACTCCTCGAGCGTAAATAATTTTCTAAGTGCCCAGCGGCGGAAGCCCCACATTTGCCCCTGAACAAAGATGTTATGTGCAATCAGCTCTACCTGCTTTTCCGTCAGCGTCAGTTCCCCGTTTTCCACGCAACGCGTGAGCAGATTTTCAAACATAGCCACCATTTCCATCTCTTTTTTCAACACATACGGAAGGGCGTCTCTAGATAGGGACTTCACTTCCTGATACATCACAAGCACTTCTGCCTGCATTTCATCCATGACCTGAAAAAAGTTGGCAATCCCAAGCTTAAGGCTTTCCAATGTTCCCTTTTTCAAGGCCAGGTCTTTCTGAAGTCGGTCACTAACATGATCATAAATGCTGTCACATACTAAATAGAGAACATCCTCTTTTGTGCGAATGTATTCATAAAGCGTTCCAATGCTAAAGCCCGCTGCCTTCGCAATTTCCCTCGTCGTTGTCCGGTGAAACCCCTTTTGTTTAAAAAGTGTCACGGCTCCCTTGATCATCTGATCGCGCCGCTTCTGAACCAGACGCTCATCCTTGACCGAAGCCTGTACTTCCCGCTTTTTCATCCCCAACCACCTTACTTCGTGATCATTCTTGAGATAACTAGGCGCTGAATTTCCTGTGTACCTTCGTATATTTGAGTGATTTTTGCATCACGCATGAAACGTTCTACTGGATAATCCTTTGTATAGCCGTAGCCGCCAAACACCTGAACCGCTTCCGTTGTTACCTTCATCGCTGTGTCACCCGCAAATAATTTAGACATCGCGGACTCTTTTCCGTATGGAAGGCCCTTTGACTCCAACCATGCTGCTTGATAGGTTAATAGTCTTGCAGCTTCAATTCCTGTCGCCATGTCAGCTAGCTTAAAGCTGATTCCCTGCTGTGCGGCGATGGGTTTACCAAATTGTTGGCGTTCCTTTGCATAGTCAACTGCTGCATCCAATGCACCTTGCGCGATACCTACCGCTTGCGCTGCAATTCCGTTACGGCCGCCATCCAGTGTCATCATTGCAATTTTAAAGCCGTCGCCTTCTTCACCAAGTCGGTTGGCAACAGGAACCTTACAATCTTCAAAAATAATTTCCGTTGTTGGTGACGAACGAATGCCTAGTTTCTTTTCTTTTTTCCCAACAGAGAAGCCTGGGAAGTCTTTTTCGACGATAAAAGCGGTTGTACCCTTTTGTTTGCTGGAAGGATCAGTTAATGCAAACACCACATAAATATCAGCGATACCACCGTTGGTGATGAAAATTTTCGAGCCATTTAAAACGTAGTGATCTCCTTCTAAGCGAGCCGTTGTTCTCATGCCGCCTGCATCCGAACCGCTGCCAGGCTCTGTTAAGCCGTATGCCCCAATCTTGCTTCCTTCTGCCATCGGACGAAGATACGTTTGTTTCTGCTCTTCGCTGCCGAATTTGAAGATTGGCCAGCCAGCAAGCGACGTGTGCGCAGAAAGAGTCACCCCTGTTGATGCACAGACGCGGGAAAGCTCTTCAACGGCGATACAATAAGCCAAATAGTCACTGCCGATGCCGCCGTACTCTTCCGGCCATGGAATTCCCGTTAAACCAAGCTCCGCCATTTTGTCAAAAATCTCCCGGTCAAAGCGCTCTTCCTCATCACGTGCAGCAGCAGTCGGCGCCACTTCGTTTCTAGCAAAATCACGAACCATCTTACGGATCATTTCATGTTCTTCGGTTAACTTAAAGTTCATTTTCAGGTCCTCCTTTGGGATATCTACACGTTTTTTTAATTGAGTTTGAACATGTTTGGATTTTTTCTACACATTTTTTATGTTTTTCTACATGATTGACTCGGATTTCTACACACTTATTGATTTTTTCTACACACTTTTTAATTTTTTCTACACGGTTTACTAGTTTTTCTACACAAATCTTGAACTTTTCTACAAATCATCATAAATACTTACTAATCACAATCCGCTGAATCTCGCTTGTACCCTCGTAGATTTCGGTTACCTTCGCATCGCGGAAGTATCTCTCCACCGGGTAATCCTCCGTATAACCGTAGCCGCCAAACACTTGAATGGCTTCCGTTGCTACCTCGACCGCTGTTCGAGTGGCAAACAACTTTGCCATTGATGCCTCCATGCCGCATTTCACCCCACGGCACCGTAAATCAGCCGCGCGATAGACTAATAGTTTCGCAGCCTCCACACTTGTCGCCATGTCAGCCAGCTTAAAGCCGATTCCTTGCTGTGCCGCGATTGGCTTGCCAAACTGTTGACGCTCCTTCGCATAGGTCGTTGCGGCAGACAGTGCGGCCTCCGCGATACCAAGCGCCTGGGTGGCGATGCCGATGCGACCGACCTCGAGGTTCGCCATGGCGATTTTAAAGCCTTCACTTTCGTTGCCAAGAAGGTTCTCCACTGGAACACGCATATCTTCGAATGTAAGCTGTACGGTCCTCGATCCGTGAAGCCCCATTTTGTGTTCATCCTTCCCGATGATCAGACCAGGGGTATTTTTTTCAACAATAAAAGCAGCAATGCCTTTTGTGCCCAACTTTGGCTCAGTACTGGCAAACACAATATAAATGTCCGCCTCACCGCCGTTGGTAATGAATACCTTCGAGCCATTGATGACATAATGGTCACCCTTCTTAACTGCACGCGACTTCAAGCTTGCTGCATCTGAGCCAGCGCTCGGCTCGGTTAAACAAAAAGCACCTAAGTATTCACCTGAAGCTAACTTCGGCACATACTTTTGCTTCTGTTCCTCCGTTCCAAAATAAAGAATCGGGTTCGTCCCCACCGACGTATGCACTGATAAAATCACACCCAGTGTGGCACTTACCTTTGAAATTTCATTGATGGCAATAATATAGGAGGTGAAATCCATCTCAGCCCCGCCGTATTTTTCAGGCACTGGGATCCCCATCAAGCCAAGCTCGCCCATTTTACGGAGAATCTCTCGCGGGAACTCTCCTTTTTCCATCCTCTCGACGAATGGAGCAATTTCACTATTTGCAAAGTCACGGACCATTTTTCGCATCATTTCTTGTTCTTCTGTGAATGTCAGATTCATTTGTCTCTCCCCTTTTTAAGGTGGATTCGTTTGCCAGGGGAGATCACAGAAATGTATGTAATGTCGTTGTGATTCACCTGGTTTTTGTGTATTTTTTTATAAATTGCTTCCGTTCCTATTCGTACGTATAGAATCCACGGCCTGTTTTCTTGCCGAGCCAGCCTGCTTTTACATATTTACGAAGCAATGGACATGGACGGTATTTATCGTCGCCAAAGCCTTCATGGAGTGTTTCCATAATGTACAGGCATGTATCTAACCCAATAAAGTCAGCCAAAGTTAACGGCCCCATCGGATGGTTCATGCCCAGTTTCATGACCTCATCAATCGCTTCCTTTGTTGCCACGCCTTCATACAACGTGTAAATCGCTTCGTTGATCATTGGCATGAGAATTCGGTTTGAAACAAAGCCAGGGAAATCATTAACTTCTACAGGCACCTTGCTTAACGTTTTTGTCATGTCTTCAATCACTTGATACACTTCATCCGCTGTTGCCAAGCCGCGAATAATTTCCACTAGCTTCATCACTGGCACTGGATTCATAAAGTGCATGCCGATGACCTTTTCCGGACGCTTCGTCGCTGCAGCGATCTCTGTGATTGGCAGGGATGAGGTATTGCTCGCTAAAATGGTATGCGCCTGAGCAATTTCATCTAATTGAGCAAAGATTTTTGTTTTGATTTCCATATTTTCAACGGCTGCCTCGATGACGAGGTCTACGCCAGCAGCATCGGTTAGATCGGTTGAAACAGTTAGTCTTGCCAGCACTTCCTGCTTTTGCTCCTCGGTCATTCTGCCTTTATCGACGTTGCGGGAAAGGTTTTTATTGATAACCCCTAAGCCGCGTTCCACGAATTCAGGCTTTAAGTCATTTAACAACACGTTATATCCTGCTTGGGCACAGACCTGGGCGATTCCCGAACCCATTTGTCCCGCTCCAATTACCATTACCTTCGAAACCTTCATGTTTTCCCCTCCAGATTGGGGGCTGTTCCCCGCGGACGCAGCCCCCTTTTTTATGAAAAAGTGTCCTTACGCCAGTAAACTGATGTTATCCGACAGTTACGTTACCTTATACGACAGTAAGTCCACGTTATCAGACAGTTACCCCGTGTTATGCGACAGTAAACTCGGGTTATCCGACAGAAACCACCTTATGTGACAGTTAAACCTCGTTCTCCGACAGATAACAGTATCATCCACAGTTAACCCCCGCCATCTGCCAGTAGCGCCAAACACTTATCCTCTCGGCACCTCAATCATCACCGCATCACCCTGGCCACCGCCGCTGCAAATAGCTGCAATTCCGATTCCGCCGCCGCGGCGCTTCAATTCGTGCATCAACGTGATGATAATCCGCGCACCGCTCGCACCAATTGGATGCCCTAGTGCGACCGCACCGCCATTCACATTGACCTTTTCCGGATCTAGCCCAGCAATTTTTCCACTCGCTAACGCAACAGCTGCAAAGGCCTCATTGATTTCAAATAAGTCAATCTCCTCCAAGCTTTTGCCCGTCTTCCTTAAAATCTCATTGATCACAAGGCCCGGTGTTTGCGGGAAATCCTTCGCTTCGACTGCGACAGCCGCATGACCAAGAATCACCGCTCCGATTTCACGACCTTCACGAGCCGCGCGCTCCTCGCTCATCAACACGATGGCAGCCGCACCGTCATTCACCCCTGGTGCGTTCCCCGCCGTAATCGTCCCCGTTGAATTGAATACAGGTGTCAATTTAGCAAGGCGTTCTAACGAAGTATCCTTACGCGGCCCCTCGTCCGTAGACACAACAATCGGTTCCCCTTTTCGCTGCGGCACTTCTACAGACACAATTTCTTCTGCTAACTTCCCACTCTCGATCGCCTCCAGCGCACGAACATGACTTCGTAACGCCCACTCATCCTGCGCTTCACGAGAAATCTCCATTTCCTCTGCCGTTGAATTGCCGTACGTTCCCATGTGAACACCTGTAAAGCCGCAGCTCAAGCCGTCATGAATCATGAGATCCTTCACTTGTGAATCACCCATTCTAAAGCCCCATCTTGCCTTCGGTAAAATGTACGGTGTATTACTCATCGATTCCATTCCGCCTGCCACAATGACCTCTTCATCGCCCGCGCGAATGATTTGATCTGCCAATGTCACACTGCGCATGCCAGACGCACACACCTTATTAATCGTTTCTGTTTTCACTTCCCACGGCAAACCTGCGTGACGAGCAGCCTGGCGCGATGGAATCTGTCCTTGACCCCCTTGTAAAACCGTTCCGAGGATGACTTCCCCTACCTCTTCAGGCTTAATCCCTGCGCGAATCAACGCCTCCTTAACCGCAATTCCCCCGAGCTGTGAAGCCGTGAAGCTGCTTAAAGCACCCCCAAGTTTTCCAAATGGCGTTCTTACTCCGCTCAAAATAACCGTTTTTCCCATTCAAAACACTCTCCCTTTTCCTAATATTCAGTCTTATATTTTCACAAAAATACCCCATCTGTTTCCGGCGACTGAACGCTCGCTCGAAAAAATCTCAAAAAATAACGCAAGCCAGATCGTTTAACAAAAAACTAACTGCCCACGTACGAAAATAAAAAAGGAAATGTAAGCGTTTTATTCTTACTTTCTATTTTACATAAAAAATAGCAAAAGTTGAAATGTTTTACACAAAATTCCTAAAATTTTGAATGAAAATCTCAACCTTTGCTATTCTTCTCATTGCCAATCACAATTACGATGCGATTTCTTTCACTTCTCCACAAACCGCTTTTTCAAGCAACTCAGCGACATCGTAGGTTGCTATTTTCTCTTCCACTTCTTTAGCCTTTGTTCCATCTGACAGCATGGTTAAGCAGTATGGACAGCCAGAACTGATGACAGAAGGATTAACAGCCAGTGCCTGCTCTGTACGGCTCACGTTAATACGATGACCGGTTTCTTCCTCCATCCACATCAAGCCGCCGCCCGCTCCACAGCACATACCCGTTTCTCTATTGCGCTCCATCTCCACCAGTTGCACGCCAGGAATCGATTTTAAGATTTCACGTGGTGGATCATACACATCATTGTAACGACCTAAGTAACAAGAGTCATGGAAAGTAATCTTTTCATTAACTGCATGCTTCGGTACCAAGCACCCGTCACGAACCAGCTCATATAGAACCTCTGTATGGTGGTAAACCTCTGCCTGTAACCCGAAATCAGGGTACTCATTTTTGAAGATATTATAGGCATGCGGATCAATCGTAACGATTTTCTTCACTTCTGCCTTTTCAAATTCCTCAATATTTTTCGTCGCCAGCTCCTGGAACAAGAACTCATTTCCTAGGCGTCTTGGTGTATCACCAGAGTTTTTCTCTTTATTGCCTAAAATGGCGAATTTCACGCCTGCTTCATTCATCAACTTCGCAAAGGAAAGAGCAATTTTTTGGCTGCGGTTATCGTAAGATCCCATGGAACCAACCCAGAAGAGGTATTCGAATTCTTCGCCCTTCTTGTTCATTTCTTTGACAGTTGGAATCTCTACATCCTCGCGAACCTCACGCCAGCTTTCGCGCTCTTTACGGTTTAAGCCCCATGGATTGCCCTGACGTTCAATATTCGTCATCGCACGCTGTGCATCGGCATCCATTTTACCTTCTGTTAACACTAAATAACGACGAAGGTCGATAATTTTATCTACGTGCTCGTTCATAACTGGACATTGGTCTTCACAGTTGCGGCATGTTGTACATGCCCAAATCTCTTCTTCGGTAATGACCTCGCCAATCAAGCTTGGGCTATATGCAAGCGCAGCAGCCGTTTCTTCTGCACCTTGACCAGCTGCAGCTAGAGCAATTTGGTTTCCTTTTGTATTGGAAAAAGCAAACGTAGGCACCCATGGCTGCTTTGACGTTACCGACGCACCATAATTAGTGAGGTGGTCACGCATTTTCACAATTAAGTCCATTGGAGACAGCATTTTACCTGTTCCGGTTGCTGGACACATATTGGTACAGCGGCCACATTCTACACAGGCATAAAAATCAATCATTTGGTGCTGGGTAAAGTCTTCAATTTTGCCAACCCCAAAGGACTCTTGTGTTTCGTCTTCAAAATCCACTTTCTTTAACTTACCTGGTTTTTCTAAACGATTAAAATAAACGTTAGCCGGTCCAGCCAGTAAGTGCGCGTGCTTGGATTGCGGCACGTATACTAAGAAAGTTAATAAGAACAATAAGTGCATCCACCATGCTACATAAAAAATGGTGATGGAGGCTGTCTCTCCTATCCATGAAAAGCCCATTGCAATCAGGGAAGCCACCGGTTCAGTCCATGAAGCCTCTTCACCGTGCCAGATGATGCCCATTCCATTTCCGACCAATACGGAAACCATAAGGCCGCCGATAAACAATAATACAAGCCCAGATTTAAAATTGCGCTTCAATCGAACTAATTTTTCCACATAGCGGCGGTAAAAAGCCCAAATCACCGCAACGAGGATCGTCAGTGTGACGATTTCCTGGAAAAACGTGAAACCTGCATATAGCGGACCAAGTGGCAGATGTGAACCTGGGACAAGTCCTTTCCAAATAAAATCGATGGCGCCAAATTGAACGAGAATGAATCCATAAAAGAACATAACGTGAATAGCGCCGCTCTTTTTATCCTTTAACAGCTTTTTCTGTCCAAACACATTAACCCAAATTTTTTGCAGCCGCTCTTTGACATTGTTATCAAACTCGACCTTTTTCCCCAACTTAATAAATTCAATCCGAGTCTTAACCACATAAACAAATAGGCTGACAGCGTAAGCGGTTACAACTAAAAATGCAATGAGGTTAATCCACAAAAGAACATTCATCATTTAACGCCCCTTTCCCCAGTTCTTACAAGAAAATAGTAAATTTTCTGAACTCTATCTTACCTCTATTATATTATGAATGAGCATTCAGTCAACCAATTTTTGCAAAATTCGTTCGACTTATAGAAATGAACCGGTTCGGAAACACTAATGAAACCGATTGGAGGAAAGATTCTACATGAGCTTGGCCATCTTTTTAAGCGCACTACTACTACTCATCATTATATGGCTCGTATTAGATTTTAGATTAGGACGAAAGAAGCATCTTTCTATTGTTAGTTATATGGAAACAAGCATCCTCCATGGCCATGTGGACATTTTTACACATGGAAAGGAATTATTCGCTGATTATTTCCGAGAAATTCGTCAAGCAACGAAGCATGTTCATGTGCTCTTTTATATTGTCAAAGATGATCCGTTCGGCCAGGAATTTCTCGCTCTTTTAAAAGAAAAAGCACGACAAGGGGTGGAAGTGCGGCTTTTGATTGACCGTCTCGGCAGTTGGAGGATCAAGGCGTCAACGGTAAGAGCCCTTAAAGAGGCGGGGGTCAAATTTGCATTTAGCAACCGCATTAAGTTGCCGTTTCCTTTTTACTCCTCTCAAATCCGCAATCACCGTAAAATTTCGATAATCGACGGGAAAATCGGCTATGTTGGCGGGTTTAATATTGGTAAGGAATACATTGATCAAGACCCAAAGCTAAGTCCTTGGCGTGATTACCATTTAAAAATATTGGGTGAAAGTGTTCATTCATTACAAAGTGAGTTTATGATTGACTGGGCGGAGTATGGGGGTGAAAACCTCCAGCATCAACCGGCCTATTTCCCATCGCTTTCTAAGGGTCCTGTCCGCCATCAGTTTGTTCCAACCGAGGCCGGCATGTTAGAGGAAAAGTTTATCCAGGTGATCCAAAAGGCCCAACATTCCATTATTATCGGGAGCCCTTATTTTGTACCAAGTACACGAGTCATGAAGGAATTGCTTCAAGCGATAAGCCGCGGCGTGTCGCTTACGGTTGTTGTTCCGTATACCGCTGACCATATGCTTGTTCAGGAAGGATCCTATCGTTATTTACGAAAACTGCTAACAAAAGGAGCGGTCGTCTATCAATATAAAAATGGGTTTTATCATGCAAAAACGATGGTGATTGACGATACGATTTGCGACATCGGCACCGCTAATTTCGATAACCGCAGCTTCTTCTTAAACAAGGAAATCAACTGTTATATCTATGACCCTGCCTTTATCAGGCGTGTAAAGGAAGTAATCGAAAAGGACATCAAAGACTCCGCGTTGCTGACTTTAGAAGTCCTGAACATACCCAATCCATTACGGTCACTGAAAGAGAGTTTTGCCCGCTTAATCGCATTTTTCCTATAAGGGGGGGACTGTCCCACGGAGTAGTAACGTATTAAAGCAATGGGGGACTGTCCCCAGAAGGGAGCTACTGATATGAAAATTCGTTTTGGCTATGTTTCGACTGCCATAACTTTATGGGATGCTTCTCCGGCTAAGACACTCACCTACACCCGTTATCAGCAGCTTAGCCCCGAGGAGCGCACAGAAAAGCTGCTGGATGTGACGAGGCAAAATATCGAGCACACGAAACGAATGCTGTATTTCAATCTTGCCCATGAAATTGAAGTCTATCGGATGTCTAGCTCCATTGTCCCCCTCGCCACCCATCCAGAGGTGCGCTGGGACTTTACCACCCCCTTTCAAAAAGAGTGGGAAGAGCTTGGCGATCTGGTTCGGAACAATCATCTGCGGGTTAGCTTCCATCCGAATCAATTTACTTTGTTTACCTCGCCAAAAAACACTATTACCAAAAATGCGGTCATCGACATGAGCTATCATTATCAAATGTTTGAAGCGATGGGGATTGCCGATAAAGGCTTGATTAATATACATATCGGTGGTGCTTACGGGGATAAGCAGGAGACCTTGATTCGTTTTCACCAAAACTTAACCACCCTGCCGGCCCATATTAAACAGGTCATGACGTTAGAAAATGATGATAAGACCTATACCGCAGAGGAAACGCTAGTGGTATGTGAAAAAGAAACCATTCCCTTGGTGTTTGACTATCACCACCATATGGCAAATCTGTCTGAAGCCTCGCTAGAGGAGCTGTGGCCGCGGATTGTCCAGACGTGGGAGCATGTGCCGCATATTCCCAAAATTCATATCTCCTCGCCTAAATCGGAAAAAGAATTCCGTTCTCATGCAGATTTTGTGGATCCGGAATTCATTATGCCTTTTTTACAACTGTTGAAGGAGTCAGGTCAAGATGTCGATTTCATGATTGAAGCCAAGTCGAAAGACCAAGCAGCATTAAAACTCATCGAGGATTTGAGTAAACTGCGGGGATACAAGCGGATTAGTGGAGGGACGATTGAAATAAAATAAGGGGGACAGTCCCCCAGCGGAGTGAAGCTTCATCGCACTGGGGGACTGTCCCCGTTTTCGTTTTATTCCTCTATTAGATTTAAAACAGGCACATCTCTTTCGTTCTCAGGGTCTTTTCTGGAATAAATCCGGGCCATTCTGGTGGTTTCGTCCACGTTTTGAATAATCACTGGCGTTCCATCGTACGTCACGTTAATCATATCGGCTGATTCCATAATTTCCTTTGCTCTTCCAACATTCATGCAATCGGTCACTCCTCACTCATAATTCTTTATTACTATCTGCATTTTTTTGGATAGTATTCATTATTTTGGTTTTTTTATGTGGAATTGTCCCGTTTTATCTCCTCCAAGACAGCGATTTACTCATTTGTTCCATTCACTCGTCTCTTTTTGAGGTTTACTCGTCATTTTTGAAATTTACTCGTCAATTTCCACCTTTTACTCGTCTACTTTCACGATTTACTCGTCTTTTTACCATTTTACTCTCCAAATACCTAAAAACAACAAAAAATGGCCCCCAAATCAGGAGCCACTTTCATAAATAACAATCTACATTTTCTCCGGAGCCGAAACACCAATCAACGCTAAAGCATTCTTCAACGTAATCTGCACCGATCTTACCAACGCAAGGCGCGCCTTCGTACGCTCGACATTGTCCATATCCAGCACCTTTTCCGCATTATAAAAGCTGTGGAACGTCGACGCTAAATCAAAGATATAATTAGTAATGCGGTGCGGCATACGCTTCACAGCAGCCTCCCCAACAGCAGCCGGGAACTCACCAACCTTCTTCAACAAGTCCATCTCTTTTTCAGACGTCACCAATGAAAAATCAGCCGAATCCGCATCAAACTTCACACCCTGCTCTTCCCCTGAACGCAGGATACTAGAAATACGAGCATGCGCATACTGTGCATAATAAACAGGATTTTCATTTGACTCAGACACCGCAAGATCCAAATCGAAATCCATATGCGTATCCGAACTGCGCATCGCAAAGAAATAACGAGTCGCATCGAGGCCGACCTCATCCACCAAATCACGCATCGTGACCGCCTTACCGGTACGCTTACTCATCTTCATCTTTTCCCCGTTCTTATAAAGATGAACGAGCTGAATGATTTCCACTTCGAGCGTATCACGATCATAGCCCAATGCCTGAAGCGCCGCCTTCATCCGAGGAATATACCCGTGATGATCCGCACCCCAAATATTAATCAACTTTTCAAAGCCGCGGTCCAGCTTGTCCTTATGGTATGCGATATCCGGTGTCAAATAGGTATAAGACCCGTCCTGCTTAATCAACACGCGGTTCTTATCATCGCCGAAATCCATTGAACGAAGCCAAGTCGCGCCCTCTTCTTCATAGATATAGCCAGTTGCACGTAACGCGTCCAATGCCTCATCGATTTTTCCATTCTTATAAAGAGACGTCTCAGAATACCACACATCAAAGCCCACGCGGAAATCCTCAAGGTCCTTCCTCAACTTCTCCATTTCAAACTTCAAACCATACTCACGGAAAAACTCAAAACGCTCCTCCTCGGCAACATTCACATACTTATCGCCAAATTCATCAGCCAGCGCCTGTCCGATACCAACAATATCCGCCCCATGGTAGCCGTCCTCCGGCATTTGTTTATCCATGCCAAGCGCTTGGAAATAACGAGCATCAACAGACTTCGCCAAATTATTAATCTGGTTTCCTGCATCATTAATATAATATTCCCGGGAAACTGCATAGCCCGCCTTCGCTAACACATTGCACAGCGAGTCCCCAACAGCCGCACCGCGAGCATGTCCAAGGTGCAAATCTCCCGTTGGATTCGCCGAAACAAACTCCACCTGAATCTTTTGGCCGCCGCCAACCGTAGTTTCCCCGTACTTTTCCCCTGCCTCAAGAACCGTTGGAATCAAATCCGTTAAATACGAATTATTCATATAAAAATTAATAAACCCGGGTCCCGCAAGTTCAATCTTTTCAATCGATGCCTTCGAGCGGTCAAAATGCTCAACCAACGCTTCCGCAATCATCCGCGGCGCCTTCTTCGCCACACGAGCCAGCTGCATCGCCATATTCGTCGAATAATCCCCGTGCGCCTTATCCTTCGGAGTCTCCAGGATTACATCAGGAATCTGGTCCTCCGTCGCAAGCTCTGCCTTCAGAACCGCCGCCCGAATCTCTTCCTTGATCTTACTTTGCGTCATCTCTACTATATTCATTTCTCATCCTCCTCAAAGGTAATTTCTAATCGATATGTACCACCGGGCGAACCCTGCATCTTAAAATCATACAATATATCAATCAAGCCTTGGCCATTTTCAAACGAATGCTCCAACCTTTTGGCCATCGTCAACGTTTCAAACACACCAAACGGCATCTCATAACTTCCGCGAAGCACCTTATTCAACCGAAACGGCAGCCGCATCTTCACCGCACCGCCTCGTAAAATCAATGCGTCCTGATCCGCCACCTTCACAATCGTGCGAACACTACCTTCGTCCTGCACTTCCTCATATTTAAGAAACGAGGCACCATCCTTCTCAAGATAACGGCCAAACACCATCAACTCATAGGTTTCCTTGTCCCCGTCCTGCTCAATCGTCGTTTTCACCTTAATCTTCATTGGAATCTCATGAGTAGACAAACGAAACTGCACTTCCTTTTTTAAAAAGGAACTTTAACCTGTTCTTTCGACTGGTTATAGTCCTCATAATTGACATAAGCGCGTCACCGCATACTTTTTCTATTATAAACATTGTTAGGATACAAATCAAAAGATGCCCGCCCCAATGGGACAGGCACCAATCAAAAACTTTATCTTGGATGGAAACCTATTTCACCCATCCTAAAATCATTTCACGGATTAACTTGCTCGCCGTGTTGGCTGTTTGTTCAGAAGGATCGTAAATTGGAGCTACCTCTACAAGGTCTCCACCCACGACGTTCACTTCTGAACGAGCAATCGCATGAATCGAAGCAAGAAGCTCTTTAGAAGTGATTCCGCCACAATCAACCGTTCCCGTTCCAGGTGCGTGCGCTGGGTCCAATACATCGATATCAATCGTCACATACACCGGACGTCCCGCAAGTGTTGGCAAAATTTCTTTTAAAGGCTCAAGCACTTCAAATTTAGAAATATGCATGCCATTTTGCATCGCCCACTCAAATTCTTCCTTCATACCTGAACGAATTCCGAAAGAATATACGTTTTTAGGTCCGATATGCTCCGCAATTTTACGAATCGGAGTCGAGTGCGACAACGGCTCGCCCTCATAATGCTCGCGCAAATCGGTGTGTGCATCAAAATGGATGATTGCTAAATCAGGATACTTCTTATACATCGCCTTCATCACCGGCCATGAAACAAGATGCTCTCCACCCATACCAAGTGGGAACTTGCCTGCAGCAAGAATTGAATCCACATACTCTTCAATCATATCAATGCTTCGTTGCGGATTTCCAAAAGGAAGCGGAATATCACCCGCGTCGAAATACTTAACCTCTTCCAGTTCACGGTCAAGGTAGGCACTGTACTCTTCAAGACCAATGGAAACCTCGCGGATCCGAGCAGGACCGAAACGAGAACCCGGGCGGTAACTTACTGTCCAATCCATCGGCATCCCGTAAAGAACCACCTGGCTCTCTTCAAAACTCGGGTGACTCTTAATAAACACATTACCCGAATAAGCCTCATCAAAACGCATCAAAAATCCTCCTCCCGGGGTCAGTCCCCCATCACTTTAACGCATCACCAAGTCGGGGGACAGTCCCCCGACCTTTTAACGCGTTACCACATCGGGGGACTGTCCCCCTTATTTGTCCGCCATTATTTCACTAAGTCGCCAACGAATTTAGGCAATACGAATGCTGCTTTGTGCAGTTCTTTTGTGTAGTATTTTGTTTCGATTTCGTGGAAGCGATCTTCGCTTACTTCTAATGGATCGTATTTCTTTGAACCGATTGTAAATGCCCATAGGCCGCTTGGGTACGTAGGAATGTTGGCTACATACAAACGAGTGATTGGGAAGATTTCCTTCACATCACGTTGAACATTGCGAATTAAGTCCGCTTTGAACCAAGGGTTATCTGATTGAGCAACAAAGATTCCGTCTTCTTTTAATGCTTTAGAAATTCCAGCATAGAAGCCTTTAGTAAATAGGTTTACTGCAGGACCAACTGGTTCTGTAGAGTCAACCATGATGACATCATACTCGTTTTCACTGTTCGCAATGTGCATGAAGCCGTCGTCTACACGTACATCTACGCGTGGGTCTTCTAACTTTCCAGCAATTTCAGGAAGAAACTTTTTAGAATACTCGATAACTTTCCCGTCGATATCAACAAGCGTTGCTTTCTTCACGCTTGGGTGCTTTAACACTTCACGAATTACGCCACCGTCACCGCCGCCAACAACTAGTACGTTTTCAGGGTTTGGATGTGTGAATAAAGGAACGTGTGCCACCATTTCGTGGTAAACGAACTCATCTTTAACAGAAGTCATAACCATGTCATCTAATAGAAGCATGTTGCCCCATTCTTCTGTTTCGATCATATCTAACTTTTGAAATTCCGTTTGCTCTGTATGTAATGTTTTATTTACTTTCATTGTGATACCAAAATTTTCGGTTTGCTTTTCTGTAAACCAAATTGACATATTTTATCTTCCTTTCAGTTCATCTCATTTTTATGCAGTCATGTGATTATAAGATAATCACTTCATTTTTTTATGCTACCCAAACTATTGAATTACAAACATAAGAAAAAGTCTAGCAAAATTTAAGAAAAATTTCATTTTTATACGAAAAATGTTTAAAAAGACTCTATTTTTTCAATACTATTACTATCTAAATTTTTATGAGTATTGTCTAGCTGCAGCGCCTAGCCCCTCGGGGTCAAATAACCTTCGGCAGGAAAAGTCAAAAAACGGACTTTTCCTGCCGAAGAACATTTGCCTGTCGGGGCTGACCAAGGCGCTTCCGCTTTTCTAATTGGGGGTGAATCTAATGGAAATCATGACTGATCAAGGGTTTCGGAAGACCATAAAATATTTGCGTGCCTTTATTATCATCAGTTTGATAGGCATGATTTGCATGCTTATTATCTTTGGTAGCATTCTGGCCTACGCAAAGATACTAGGCGCACCTCCGCTCGCGGTTCCGCAATCTACCTTATTTTTTGCAGATGATGGAACCTTGATTGGCGAAAGCAATAGTGGTCAAAAACGGTACTGGGTGCGGTTGAAGGATATTTCACCTGACTTAGTAAATGCGACCGTTTCAATTGAAGATAAAAATTTTTACGAGCATCATGGCTTTGATTTCAAACGAATTGCCGGTGCGGTGATTGCCGACGTGCAAGCCTTTGCCAAAGTGCAGGGAGCCAGCACGATCACCCAGCAATACGCAAGGAATCTCTTTCTTGAGCACGACAAGACGTGGAAACGAAAGCTGCATGAGGCATTCTATACCATTCGCCTCGAAATGAACTATTCGAAAAAGGATATTCTGGAAGGTTATTTAAATACCATCTACTATGGCAACGGTGCTTACGGTGTAGAAGCTGCAAGCCAATATTATTATGGAAAAAAGGCAGCGGACTTAACCTTGGCGGAAGCAAGCATGCTCGCAGGCATTCCAAAGGGGCCAGGCTATTATTCTCCGCTCGCGTCAATGGAGCGAGCGAAAACCCGGCAGCATACTATTTTACAAAGCATGGTCAAAAACAAATACATTTCGAAAAAGACTGCTAAAAAAGCAGTAGAACAGCCGCTCACCTTAGTGGGTGTTCATTCGACTCAAAAGGTGAAGGTTGCTCCTTATTTTCAGGATGCGGTCAAAAATGCGTTGAAAAATCAATTACATTTAGATGACCGCACGATTGCTCTCGGCGGTTTAAAGGTATATACGACTCTTAACCTACACCAGCAGGAAGCAGCAGAACGCCAAGTCAATCAATATGTGGCTAGCACCTCTGAAATACAGGTCGGTTTAGTCGCAATGGATCCGAAGAACGGATATGTGAGGGCCATGATTGGAGGACGCGACTATGAGAAAAGTCCTTTTAACAGGGCGATTCAAGCCGTTCGGCAGCCAGGTTCGACCATCAAGCCTCTGTTGTATTATGCGGCACTTGAGCAGGGGTTTACCCCTTCCTCGACCATGAGAAGTGAATTTACAACCTTCCATTTTGATGACGGCCAGGCAGATTATACCCCGCATAACTTTAACAATAAGTATGCAGATGGAGAAATTACACTCGCTCAAGCGCTCGCCGTATCTGATAATATTTTTGCTGTGAAAACTCATCTATTTTTAGGAGAAGATACATTAATTAAGGCCGCCAAGCGTTTCGGCTTGTCTACAAAAATGGCAGAGGTCCCGTCGCTTGCGCTAGGAACCTCAGGTGTTCGGGTAATCGAGATGGCTAATGCCTACAGCCTGTTTGCAAACGGTGGAAAACGTGTAAACCCAACCTTTATTACAAGAGTAGAAGATTATAATGGCAATGTCATTTTTGAAAAAGAAAATCAGACTGAAAAGGTATTAGATCCAGCCAAGGCATATGTCATGACGCAAATGCTAACGGGAATTTTTGATTCAAAACTAAATGGCTATGCCAAGGTCACTGGAAGTACGGTAATTAAAAACATTACCCGTCCCTATGCAGGAAAATCCGGTTCTACCGAAACCGATAGTTGGATGATTGGTTTTTCGCCACAGCTCGTGACGGCTGTGTGGGCAGGATATGATATTGGGAAGCCGCTTGAGCTTATAGCAGAGAAGACGTACGCCAAGAAAATTTGGGCGAACTTTATGGAGGAAGCTTTAGATGGAAAGCCAGTCAAAGCGTTTAAACCGCCAAAAGAAGGAGTCGTCGGCGTTTACGTGAATCCGGCAAACGGCAAGCTGGCAACAAAGGATTGCCCAGTCCGCCGTTTCACTTATTTTGTTGCCGGTACGGAGCCAACTGACTATTGCACCGAACACATTAAAAATCCTGATTCAACCAAAAAGAAGGACAATAAGAAGGTCCCTTGGTATAAAAAGATTATGCCTTGGAATTAGAAAAGCGGAAGCGCCTTGTTCAGCCCCGACAGGCAAATGTTCTTCTGCAATAAAGTTGCTCTCTTTGACTTTTCTTGCAGAAGGTTATTTGACCCGAGGGGCTAGGCGCTGGAGCTGGACAATTCTCGAAGTCGAATTTTGTCTTTCTTATTATGCTAAATAGAAAAGCTCCGGAGTGCTCCGGAGCTTTTCTTGTCCTAGTTTTACGTGTATTCACACATTGTTTATCATACTATCTATTGTTTAAAAAAACTACCAAAAATTATCTTACGGTATTTTTTACTGAGCATTTAACCCTTGTTTCAATTCGTCTGTAGAATTATTCCACAATACTTCATTATGATTTTTCAAAAAGTCCGCTAGCACCTGCTTTGACTTGTCATCCATATCAGCAACGATAATATGGCGTTTAAGCGACTTATCCATGCGGTTGACATGCTCTGGAAGCGATTTATAGCCACGGCGGATTTCACGGTCAACCGTCATATAACAAGCTGTCACACCGGCATAATAAGGTCCCTCTTCATGGCGGTCAATCGTCACCCACACCAGCCAATACGGCTTACCATTTGGAACCTCTTCTTTATTCGGTAAAAATTTGATTCCCTTCTCCACCACACTGCGGGCATGCATCGCACCTACATCGATTACCGCTTCTCCCGCATCGATATCAATGAAGACAGGCGACACATTATCAAGGCTCAACACTCCTTTTCCAAACCCTTTATGGTTATCCATTGGATCGCTTTTCTTTATTATGTTAAAACCTAGCTTTTTCTTTTTTTCATCCATAGAACGTAACCCTCCTAAAAAAACATACTATAAAAGAAATTACTTAACCCTTCTAATACCCACGGGATGACGACACCAAAAATCGGCTGAATTGTAAATTGGTCCAGTGGTGTAATGACTAGTATTAAAAAGATTAAAACTCCATACTGTTCATACTGGGTCATTTTAGCACGAATATGATTCGGTGCTAAATCCTCCACGATCCGATACCCATCAAGAGGCGGAAGTGGGAGTAGATTAAAGATAAATAATACGACGTTCAGATTAATAAATATATTGAGGAAATCAATAAAATTATCAGATGGTATGGAACCAAAACGGTTTAATGCATACCAAACGATAAAGCCAATCGAAGCTAAGACTAGATTGCTTAAAGGCCCTGCAACAGAAACAAGAACGCCAGCCAGGCGCGGTTTTTTAAAATAGAACCGATTCACCGGGACAGGACGAGCCCAGCCGAAGCCGGCAATCAGAATCAAGATGGTTCCAAATGGATCAAGGTGATGAATCGGATTGAGCGTCAAACGTCCCTGTTGTTTTGCTGTCATGTCACCGAATTTATAGGCTACATAGGCATGTGCAAATTCATGAAAGGTGAACGCTAACATAAGCGTAATGACAACATAGGGAATTTCTTTTAGCGGATAGGCAAGAAAATGTTCCAAATTTTCCAATTGGTTTCTCCTTCCTTACTGAACGGAAGGCATGCCCCCGTTTTCTTTCTTCTATTATATTTCTTTAAGTATACATGAAATCGCTTGGAAAAAGAAAATCAAAAATGCCGACTATTATTGCACTTTTTTGCAGAATGAGGGAAACTTAAAACTAGTTACGTTTACAAGGAGGTAATGATCATGCCATACGTTACAGTCAAAATGCTAGAAGGACGTTCCGAAGACCAAAAAAGAGCCTTAGTGGCTAAAGTAACTGACGCTGTCAGCGAAACAACAGGCGCTCCAAAAGAAAACATCACCGTTTTCATTGAAGAAATGAGCAAGAACCACTACGGCGTCGGCGGTGTCCGCGCTAGTGATAAATAAGAAAAAGTGGAAGCGCCCTTGCGCTTCCACTTTTTTTACTGTACTTTCGCCTTCAAGCTTTCAATATACTGGTATGCTTCATCAATTTCTGCTTCGGTATAGCGCTGACTGCTTTTCAACGTAAAGACCTTATTCGCAACCTCTTCCTTTGGAAGATTATCAAAATATAATACCGTAGAAACAAGCTCAAGGAATCTAGCATTCTGCTCATTCATATCCACGAGGCAATCCTGCAGGCATGGCATGTCCACATTATTCATGCTCAAAAACTCTTTCCCAGCATCCGTCAGTGAGTAGCGATATTGAAAATAGCCGCCCTTTTTCTCTTTTACTTCATTCAGAAAGCCCATATTACAGAGCTCTTCTACTCTAGTGGTCAATTCCTCAGAGTACGGTCCGTAAAAATGGAACTGGAATCGCTCCTGAAATGGAAATTCAACCTTTTTTGCAATATATATCATCTTTTGCAGCTTTTTTCTCCCCGTAATTTCGCCGGAAACTAAAATTGCCTGCATCAGCTTCGCATGATCTTTTAACAACATTCGTCATCTCCTACTCCATTTAAACAGGTCTCTTATTATCTACCATTCAGCCTCAAAGGGCCATCTGTCTATCAACTTTCCAAAAGAGCGCGGATTTTCGCTTTACTCTCCTGACAGCCGGAATCACTCTCAAGAAAATCAGCTGGATAATAAAGCTTATGATCAGTTCTTCTTTTTCCCGAAATGGCATCCACAATCTCTGACTCTCGGGAAAGCTCCCGTAAATCCCCGTTTTTCATTAACAAATGAATCGGCAGCCGTTCCTCTTCCTCACCCGGGCGATAAAAATCATACGGTAGGTCAGAAGATGAATCGACCACCAAATAATATTCAGGGTCCATTCCCGCCTTTTGAAATAAGGAAGTTAATTCAGCAAGCTTCTTGTATTCCTTCGCAGGGTCAAATTCTGCATATTTGAATAGATTACGATTCACAAAACGAAGGCAAAGGTCGCTCAATATTGGGTCGGCCTCTTCCTGCCAAATTTGAAAATAATACATAATAACAGACTCATCTAATTTTAGATAGTCTTCTAATGTCGCTTTTTCATGAAAGAAGGACGTAAAGTGAAACGGTTCATATTTGAAAGAATAGTTTTCTTCAAATAACTGTTTCGCACGATGGAGGATTTTTGTCAAAATAACCTCCGCACTGCGGCTTACAGGATGAAAATAAACCTGCCAATACATCTGATAGCGGCTCATAATATAATCTTCGACTGCATGCATACCGCTCTTTTTAATCACAACCTGGTCTTCTCTAGGCCGCATCACGCGTAGAATCCGTTCCATATCAAATTGCCCATAGCTGACACCGGTAAAATAGGCATCACGCTGCAAATAATCCATGCGGTCAGCATCAATTTGGCTTGAAATCAGACTCACAACAAGCTTTTTCTCGGATGTTTTTTCAATCACTTCAGCTACTTGAGTAGGAAAATCCGGTCCCACCTTCAAGAGCACACGATTGACTTCTGTATCACCTAAAATAATTGCGCGGGTAAAATCTTCGTGGTCGAAACCAAAGACTTTTTCAAAGGAGTGGGAAAACGGTCCGTGCCCCAGGTCATGGAGAAGGGCCGCACACAGGGTAAGAAGTCGTTCATCATCGTTCCATTCCGGCCTTCCTGCGAACACATCGTCGATAATTCGGCGGACGATTTCGTATACTCCCAGCGAATGGTTGAATCTGCTGTGCTCTGCACCATGAAAGGTTAGAAAGGTGGTTCCAAGCTGTTTGATTCGCCGTAAACGCTGAAACTCTTTTGTTCCAATCAAGTCCCAAATCGCCAAATCACGCACGTGGACGTAGCGGTGGACGGGGTCTTTAAACACTTTTTCTTCACTCAGTTTTTCCGCCGAATATTGCATGGACTTCCCTCTTCCTCGTTGACTTTCTTTTCCCTATTATATCCCAAAAACCAGCAGAATTCTGCAGTAGTTTTCGACAAAATCAGTTTCACACAACTCTAATAAAAAAAGAAAATCACCTTAATCAGTTTGCTTAAGGTGATTATTTTATCTTTTTATTTATTTTCTCCATTAATTCCTCTTCCGTTAATGCGGCAACCGGGCGGTTATTAACGAAGGCAAAGGTCTTTTTCCGGCCAGGTCCACAGTAAGACTGGCAGCCAATTTTGACTTCGGCATTCGGATCGCAATCTTTCAAACGAGGGATCAATGTCTTTAAATTCACGGCCTGACAATCATCGCAAACACGAAATTCATTGGACATTTGGTACAACCCTTTCTACAATCAATCATTTATCTATTGTTTAGTATATCCATATTTACTCCATTGGTATTTTACATTTTCTTGTTTTTGAATGCAAGTTGCAATCTTTAGCAATCCCCATCACCAAGACTAAATCTTTCATTTAAAAAATCTAGTATCCTTTTAATCATTTTGGTATAAACCCTGAAAAACTTGTCCATCATAAGACTAGAACTTTAAAAAATTAGTCAGAAACAAGACTGCACTGTAAAGGAAATTATTTTAGGGAGTTGAAAAATATGAAAGTACGTCAAGATGCATGGACAGATGAAAATGATCTATTATTAGCTGAGACTGTCCTTCGCCATGTAAGAGAAGGAAGTACACAGCTGAATGCCTTTGAAGAGGTGGGTGACAAGCTGAACAGGACTTCTGCTGCCTGTGGCTTCAGGTGGAACGCAGTGGTTCGTCACACGTATGAAAAAGCATTGCAATTAGCTAAAAAACAGCGGAAACAAAGACAAAGAGTGCTAGGAAAAGAACAAGGTGGCAAGAAAAAGCTTCTATATAGCCCACAGATTACTACTTCTGAAGAATTTGAAGCACTACCGCTTTCTATGGAAATGCCAGTGGAAACAACGGTTGAAATGCCAGATATGACAGCAGAAATGGCCACTGAAACCTATGTAAAACCAGCAGCACCAAGCTATAAGCCAGCACCAGCAACTTCTGGAGGACTAACGCTTGATTCGGTAATTTCTTACTTACAAAACTTTCATCATGCCAATCTGCAAAATGAAGCATTAAAAAGTGAGAATGAAAGATTGAAGCGAGAGATCACCGAATTAAGGAAGCAAAATGAAGAGTTATCCAATAAGATCGCCGGACTCGAGCAAAATACGGAGACCATTCAAGAAGATTACGAGACCTTAATGAAGATTATGAACCGTGCCCGCAAGCTCGTTTTATTCGAAGAAGAAGAAAGACCTGCTACAAAATTTAAAATGGACCGTAACGGGAACCTAGAAAAAGTGGCAGAGTAAATAGAAAAGCGGAAGCGACTTGGTCAGCCCCGACAGGCAAATGTTCTTCGGCGAGAAAAGTCCGCCTTTGACTTTTATTGCCGAAGGTTATTTGACCCGAGGGGCTAGGCGCTGGAGCTAGACAATTGGGAGAAGAGAACAAGCGCAGCATCCCATTTAGAAAAGAGGTTGACTCATTCGATGAGCCAGCCTCTTTTTACCTTTCCGCTATCTTTTCATTTCGCTCGACGACCCTTTGATAATATCCGGGAAATAATGAAAGTTCATATTCGTTTAGTTGTCCGGCAACTAAATAATCACTATTGCTTTTTAACTGGTTTAATAGGCGCAGCATGACATCCCCAATCGTGAAATGTGTGCCAAGTAATTCTGAAAGAGAAGCCATAACTTCTGGCACAATTAGAGGGTATTCAAATTTGGTTGGCTCCTCTTTTTTTGCCCGTTGGTAAAATTGCTTCACCAACTCCGCCCTTGCCTTACCGCTGCCATTGACGCAAAGGTAAATTTGAACAGCAACACCTTTTTTCAGCCGTCGTTGGGAGATACCGGCGAATTTTTTCCCGTCAATACTAAGGTCATAGCTTCCAGGACAATAGGATCCGACAATTTCTCTCGCCTCTATTCTGTGCGGAAAATCAGAAAACATGCGCTGAATCAAGTCCCACATCGCATCATAGCCGCGGTTTATATCAATACCCTTTTCAGCCTCTGGAAAAATTAACGAGATATTGAGGACACCTTTATCCAAAACGACCGCCAAGCCACCGGAGTTCCTAACAATAGACTGATAGCCCTCTTGCTTTAAATAGTCGATGCCTTCCTGTAAGAATGGCAGTTTCGTATCCTGTATTCCTAGCACTACGGTATTGTGATGAACCCAGGTCCGCGCTGTGGCTGGTGCATTTCCGGTTCCAACCGAGGCACACAAGGTATCATCCGTGCCAAAGGATTGTGTTGCTTGAAAATGAATGCCAACTGCAGACTGGTCAATGATTCGCCACTCTGGCTGGCGCAGTAAACCTTCCATTCGCCTAACTCCTTACCCGTCAGATAGAGTTATTTTATCAAAAAGAGAGGGTTGGTGACAAAAAAGAGCCAGCCCACCTCGGACTAGCTCTCTAAAACCAACTCTTTCTATAATCCTTGTGCAGCTGTAATCAATGCCAGCTTGTACACATCTTCTTCGTTACAACCGCGAGACAGATCGTTTACCGGTGCATTTAGTCCTTGTAAAATCGGGCCAACTGCCTCGAATCCACCTAAACGCTGTGCAATCTTGTAACCGATGTTTCCTGCTTCCAGACTTGGGAAAATAAACACGTTCGCATCCCCTTGAAGTACAGAGCCAGGTGCCTTACTTTTTGCCACAGATGGAACAAAAGCCGCATCAAATTGGAACTCGCCGTCCAATACTAGTGAAGCATCACGACGCTTTGCTTCTTCCACTGCTGCAATCACTTTTTCTGTTTCAGGAGACTTCGCTGAACCCTTTGTTGAAAAACTCAACATGGCAACACGTGGCTCCATATCGAACATTTCAGCCGTTTTCGCGCTTTCAATGGCGATCTCTGCTAAATCATTGCTGTCTGGTGCAATATTGATAGCACAATCGGCAAATACATACTTCTCGTCCTCACGAACCATGATGAACACACCAGAAGTTTTCTTAACGCCTTCTTTTGTTTTAATAATTTGCAAGGCAGGACGCACTGTATCTGCAGTCGAATGTGCCGCACCACTGACAAGACCGTGCGCTTTCTTCGTATATACGAGCATCGTGCCGAAATAGTTTTCATCTAGTAAAATCTTACGTGCATCTTCTTCCGTTGCTTTTCCTTTACGGCGCTCAACAAACGCAGCAACAAGTTCATCCATACCCGCATAAGTTGCCGGATCATAGATTTCAGCAGCATCTAAAGAAACGCCAAGCTCATTTGCTTTGGCCTGCACTTGTTCAATATTACCTACTAGAATCGGTGTGATTAATTTTTCCTCTGCTAAACGGGCTGTCGCTCTAACAATCCGCTCGTCTAAGCCCTCTGGAAAAACAATACGCAAATCACGGCCGGAAACTTTTTGTTTTAACCCTTCAAATAAATCACTCACAATGAAATCCTCCCTTTTAAAAAAACTACCCCTATTAGCATACTTTACCAAAGTAAAATTTCAAGCAAAGTACGTCACAGATAACGGTTTCATCGAAATGTTTTTGTTTTCAAAAAATTACACTCTCGATTTTACTATTTACCCATTTTAATAAAAATATCCACTTATCTTCAATTAAGGTTTTATTGAGGCTTCACTTGGTCAAACTATGTTATAGTTAAGAGTGTTAATAAGAAGAATCATTATTTAGGAGTGATTTTAATGAGTGAAGCAGCACAAACGCTTGACGGATGGTATTGCCTGCATGATTTCCGTACAGTTGATTGGACAACGTGGAAGATGCTTTCAAGTGATGAGCGCCAAGCCGCTATCCATGAGTTTCTAAGTCTAGTTGAAAAATGGAACCAAACACAGGAACGTAAAGAAGGCAGTCATGCTTTATATACAATTGTTGGTCAAAAGGCTGATTTTATGATGATGATTTTACGTCCAACAATGGAAGAATTAAATGCGATTGAAACAGAATTTAACAAAACAAAATTAGCAGAATTCACGATTCCTGCTCATTCGTATGTTTCGGTTGTGGAGTTAAGCAACTACCTGCCAGCAGGAGAAGATCCATACCAGAACCCACAAATTTTGGCGCGCCTTTACCCGACGCTTCCAAAAACGAAGCATGTTTGCTTCTATCCAATGGATAAGCGCCGTCAAGGCAATGACAACTGGTATATGCTTCCGATGGAAGAACGCCGCAATATGATGCGCAGCCACGGAATGATCGGCCGTACATATGCAGGGAAAGTTAAGCAGATCATCACTGGTTCAGTTGGCTTCGATGATTACGAATGGGGCGTTACCCTGTTCGCAGAAGATGTTCTTCAGTTCAAGAAGCTTATCTATGAAATGCGTTTTGATGAGGTAAGTGCTCGCTACGGCGAATTTGGAGCCTTCTTCGTTGGGAATCTTCTCGAAGAAGAACGCGTATCCACATTCCTTCACGTATAATACGAAAAGTTCTCAGGCCATGGCTTGAGAGCTTTTTTGTTTTCCTGCCAAAAGCCAGTCATATTTCCCCCAACCCCTTCATACTATTTAAACAGCGAGTCTCAAATAAAGCTCCGTATGTCTCATCAAGGTGAGGTGAGAAAAAAGTAGCATACCAACTGTAACCCTTTGGGCTTCTTTGGAGTATGAATAAACTGTTGGGCGATTCGTTCAATTATTTTAGGAGGGGAAAAGATGAACCAATATAACAATCCACAAGGATTTCAGCCTTATACTGGAGTAGCTGGACAAAACCGTGCACAACCTATGGGTGGAGGGCAAGGCTTCCCACAATTCCCGCCACCATCAACAGGACAGATGCAGCAGCAAATGGGGCAAATGCCGCAAATGCCACAAATGCCACCAGCTGGTGGAGGGGGCGGGCAAGGTATGCTTCCAATTGAGCAATCGTACATTGAAAATATTCTACGTTTAAACAAAGGAAAACTTGTTAGTGTTTTTGCAACCTTCGAGGGTAACAATCAATGGAACGCGAAAGAATTTAAAGGAATTATTGAGGCGGCAGGAAGAGACCATGTTATTTTAAGTGATCCGCAAGCCGGTACTCGTTTCCTTATTCCGATGGTTGCGGTCGATTACATTACGTTTGCTGAAGAAATCGAATATGAATATCCATATGGTGCAGCACCAGGCTTAGGTACTTATCAGCCAAGATAATAAGAAAAGCGGAAGCGCCTTGATCAGCCCCGACAGGCAAATGTTCTTCTGCAAGAAAAGTCGCTCTTTGACTTTTATTGCAGAAGGTTATTTGACCCGAGGGGCTAGGCGCTGGAGCTGGACAATTCTCGAAGTCGAATTTTATACTTCTGATTATGCTAAAAAGGCATTGGGCTATAACCCAATGCCTTTTTTAGATTAAAAATGTTTAACCGCTCCAACAATCATCAGGATCCATGCCGCTAAGAAGCACACTCCGCCAATTGGTGTGATAGCTCCCAATACGCCTACTTTTGTTAAGCTTAATGCGTACAAGCTGCCGCTAAATAGGATGATTCCAGCTAACATTAACCATCCGGACCAGGCAAATTGTGAGCTTGCTGCTACTTTTCCAAGAAGTAGACCAATAATTAATATGCCGGTTGCGTGAAACATTTGGTAGGTCACGCCTGTTTTCCAAATCTCAAGATAATGAGCATCTAGCTTGTCCTTTAATCCATGTGCGCCAAAGGCACCAAGTGCTACTGCTAAAAAGGCATTAATCGCCCCTATTACGATAAAAGCTTTCATTTTGTATTTCCTCCCATTTTAAAAATCAAATAATGAATCTCCGTTTGCTTCGTTGTCCATTTCTAGTTTTTTTCCCTGTTGGACGGGTGCCGGTTGTTGAAAGATGGGTTGATTCATAATCGGCTGTTGAAAAACTGGCTGTGCGGCCACTGGCTGCTGATAGGCAGGTTGTGTTTGTACTGGCCTCGCGGCTGCAGGAGCGTTCAACAGTCGTTCACTCTGTGCTGCTGGCTTATCATCCAGTATCAATTCGCATAATATTTTAATAGAGTATACCTTTTCCCGCAAGCTTTCTTGCATTTGAGCCGTTTTTGCTTGTTTTAATTCTTCTTCTATTTTAGTTAAGAGCTTTTGGATGGATATGTTCATTTGTGACACCTCTATTTTCAGTCTCGTTTCTATTCTACCTGATATTCAACTATTTTACGAAAAATTGACCCATCCACCATTCGACATGTTCCACGTGAAACAAGTCGAATAAAGCAAAAAGCCCGTACCATATTCCGGTACGGGTTTCTTTTATCCTAAAATTCGTTGATAGATGGTTTTTGCGTGTGTTAAATCTTTGGTTCCATGGACCAAAGCGCGGCCATCTTGAAAAATAACCATCCGTTCTTCGCCCATTTCCACAGATAGCAGATAGGGATTACCTTTCACTACATAACCTAGTGAGTTAAGCTGCCCGGCAAGCCGTTCCAAGGAAATTTCACTAGCAACCCCAGGTCGGATTTGCACGGTATCGCGTCCGCACAGCACCGTCGTTTTCGTCATATTCTCATAATCCAGATACGGATACGTTCGCTCCTCGCCGCATGATAAGCAGCCAGCAAACTTCGCCTTCGACATCTTTAAACTCGTATATTCATTTCTCCATAAATCAAAACTGACAAACGATGTGCGGACAGCATCATAATCTTCAACCAGAATCTTTAGCGCTTCCGCGGTTTGATGCGCAATAACCATCTGTACAGCAGGAGAAATAATGCCACCTGTATCACAGGTCAGCCCCTGGAGCGGAATCGATCGTAACAAGCAGTTAAGACAAGGTGTTTTCCCTGGAATAATGGAAAAACTCATCCCATAGCTGCCGACACAAGCGCCGTAGATCCACGGAATCATGTATTTTTGCGATACATCATTCATCGCCATCCGCGTCTCAAAATTATCGGTTGCATCCATCATCAAATCCACACCGACTACCAATTCCTCCAGCAATTCAGGAGTCGCATCACCGATGATTGCCCGAATCTCTACATCGGAGTTGATAGCACGCAGGCGCTTTTCTGCAGCCGCAGCCTTTGGTAGCTTTTCAGAGACATCTTCCTCCGTATAAAGCTGCTGCCGTTGCAAATTACTCGCTTCGACATAATCCCGATCAATAATCGTCAACTTGCCCACGCCAGACCGGACCAAAACCTCGGCACTTCCCGACCCTAACGCTCCGGCGCCGATAATCAGTACATGTTTTCTCCTAATCTTCTCTTGCCCTTCTTTACCGATCCCTGGAAAGAGAACTTGCCGTGAATACCTTTCATCCATACTGAATCAGCCCCCGCTAACCGGAGGAATGAACGCAATGATATCACCATCAGAGATAACCTCATCATTGGAAGCAAACTCTTCATTGATCGCTGTCATCACCGTATCCATTTTAGGCAAGTTATAGTTGGCAGTTAAATCAGCCTTTAACTCAGCAACGGTTTTACCGCTTGCATCGATCGAAAGGAACTCCTCACCGCCGATTGCATCTCGTAAATGGGCAAAAAATAGTACCTTATTCATTCATGTCACTCTCCTCAGGCTTGCCGCTTGGATATGCGACCGTTTCAAGTTGATTGCCCATCCATTCTTCGCCGTCTTCCCAGTGCTCTTTCTTCCAGATGGGAACAATTTCCTTAATCCGTTCAATCGCATAACGGTTGGCTTCATATGCATCTGCACGGTGCGGGGTAGAAACGGCAATCACTACCGCTACATCGGTAATATCTAAACGACCAACGCGGTGAGTAATTGCGACACATGAACCTTCCCAGCGCTGTTCAATCTCGGCACCGATTTGCTCCAGCTTTTTCACAGCCATGGCTTCATACGCCTCATAAATGAGAAATAACGTTTTCTTTCCCTTCGTTAATTCACGGACGGTACCAATAAAGGTCGTAATCGCACCCGCCTCGCGCTGAACGACTTTATCAATCACTGCTTGGATATCAATCGGTTCTTTTGAAATCTCGAACATTTTCATTTATTCCACCTCTTCTGACAAGCGCTTTGGCTCTGCATTTTCCACTACTTGATAGCCGCCAATCTTTTCTACTTGTTCTTTGAACGCAGGGGATTGGATCAGCTCAACTAGCTGTCTTCCGTTGTCACTTTCATAAAAGCTTCTTGTCATCACTAAATCATATTCTTCATCGGCAACAGGAATAAAATCTAGGTCCATTGCTTTCGCTGCAGGGTAGATTCCGAGTCCGGCACCATAACTGTCACCCTTGACCTCTGCCGCTACGGCAAGATGGGAGAACATTTCCCGCTCATAGCCAATGATATCTTCTGAGGAGAGTCCCTCTTCCGAGAGCAGCAAATCAAACAGAATTCTTGTACCGGCTCCTTTTTGGCGGTTGACGAAATTCGCCTTACCTCTAACCAAATCAGCAACAGTTTCTATTTCAAGTGGATTTCCTTTTGGTAAAATCCAGCCTTGCTTTCTTTTTAAAAATGGATACAGAACCACGTCTTGACCCGCTAGAATTTTGTTTACATATGAAACATTATATTGCTTTTTACTTGGGTCAAGCAAATGAATGCCCGCTACATGGGCCTCACCTTTTCGAATCGCCATAATTCCAGCCATACTGCCAACATGCGATGAAACAATTTTTCTTTCCGTATGAACTCGTTTCAATTGGGATGATAATAGATCAATCGTCATATCGTGGCTGCCGCTAAACACAATGGAGTTTCTCACTTCTTCCAGCGGTCGTAACAGCTCCACCTCCGCAAAGTCTCCTTGCTCATAACCAATGATATTTGGCGGTACGATTAAGAGGCCATCTGCTCTGACATAGGACATCGTTACACCGGCTGCCCTTGTCAGTGGATTAGCAACAAATTGGCCATTCACATAGCCGATATTCATTCGAACAAAGTCCTCTGCACCCATGGACGAGACAATGCGGCGGCCAAGCTTAACCGTTACCGTCTGTCTTTTTGGTTCAGGAATTCCTAAGTACTTACACACTAATGGACGGACAAACCACTCCAAGGCCAAATAGGCGGAAACCGGATACCCTGGAACACCAACAACGATTTTCCCATTTATTTTTCCTAAAATAACAGGCTTTCCAGGCCGTGCGGCGACCCCATGGGTATAGACGGTGCCAATTTCTCCAATAATGTGCACCGTGAAGTCCTTCCGTCCTGCAGAAGAACCGGCATTGATGACAATAATATCGGAGGTTTCCGATGCCGCCAAAAGGGCTTCTTTAATTTTTTCCGGCTCGTCCTTAACAATGGAATGGAGCTTCGGCTCTCCGCCCCACTCTTTTATAAAATTGGCAAAAACCGTGCCATTGAATTCAATAATATTCCCAGAAGACAGCTCTGATTCTGCCTCAACCAGTTCATTCCCGGTTGGAATGATCGTCACCACTGGTTTTTTGACGATAGGAATGGAGGTTTGCTGTGCAGCAAGCAATACACCCAAATCTGCTGGTCTTAATACATGTCCTTGCGGGAACAGCATTTCCTCCTGAACGATATCTTCCCCAATCGGGCGGATATGCTGCCAAGGTGTGGCTGGCTCAATAATTTCAATCGTTTCGTCATCGATTACATCCACATGTTCAATCATAATCACGGCATTAAATGGGGATGGAATCGCATTGCCTGTATCTACATAGCAAAATTGACTGCCTTTTTTTAGCTGCAGTGGATTTTGCTCATGTGCTTGATAGGTACTTTCTGCCACTACAGCAATGCCATCCATCGCTGAAGCATGATAATGGGGCATCGAAACCCGTGCAAAAATCGGTTCAGCCGTTGCTCGTCCCAAAGCTTCTGTTGCTGAGATATATTCCGTTTCAGAGGGCAGCTGTTGTGCCGCAAGAATTTCTTCTCTCGCTTCCGCTCGGGGTTTATCTTCTAAATAAATTTTCCGCTTATAATATGTCTGCTCCATTTGCCTTTTCCCCCTATCGCGATGCAATCACAGGAACGTATTCACCCTGTGAAATTCCCTCTTTTTCTGAACTAATCTCAACCATTCCATCGCTTTTAACGAGTGTGGTAATTAAGCCTGATTTTCCGATAATCGGCTCCGCCCACCATTCTCCCTCTTTTTCAACTAGACGGACACGAATATAATCAGATCGTCCCGGGGAGGATGGGATATTCTTTGTGATTCTTGCAAATATCCGCTCTGGTTTTCGCTCTACTTTTTCCCCCATCAGCTTTCGTAAAATTCTTTCACCGAATAAACGGAAGATAATCATCGCAGACGCAGGGTGTCCCGGTAGCCCAATGACTGGTTTCCCATCTGCCATAGCAAGGATGGTTGGTTTCCCTGGTTTAATGGAAATTCCATGGACAAATACTCCCGGATCCCCTAAGGATTGAATGACCTCAGTGGTATAATCCTTTGCCCCAACAGAGCTTCCTCCTGAAAGAATCAGGCAATCCACTTGATCGTAAAGCTCTCTCGCTTTTTGACGGAAGACTTCAAAATCATCCCTTACAATACCACCGTATACAACGTCTACATTCCATTCACGGGCTAACCCTGAGATGGTTAAGTGATTGATGTCGCGAATTTGCCCTTCTTGGAGGGTTTCTGTTTGATAGGGAACAATTTCATCTCCGGACGATAAGTAGCCGACCTTCAATTGACGAAAGACCGTTACATGGGTAATCCCTAAGGAGGCCAAGGCCCCTAATTCCTGAGGACGAAGCTTTGTCCCAGCGGTTAGGAGGGTTTCTCCTTCTTTTATATCCTCACCGGCTCTTATCACATTTTCGCCTGGTGCAATTTGCTTATACGTATTTAAGAGGCCATCGAGGTCCTCGCAATGTTCAATCATTATGACACTATCACTGCCTGAAGGCATCATCCCGCCAGTTGGCACGTAGACAGCATTGCCCGTGCAAACCATAGAATGAGGGACTTCGCCCATTTTCACTTCCCCAGTTACAGTAAGGAATCCAGGCATTGATTCAGAGGAACCATACGTATCCTTCGCTTTTACAGCATATCCATCCACAGTTGAGCGGTCAAAGCTCGGGACATTTTCCTTGGCTACGACCGGCTCGGCAAGAATGTAATGGAGCGCTTCTTCCAGCACCCGCACCTCTTTTTGTGGCATTACCGGTATATATTCCTCAATTAAGGAATATGTCTCTTCCACTGTTTTTACTTTGAAAAATTGCATGGTTCCCCTTTTCCCCCTTGTGTCATTATACGAAAGTATAAAATTCGACTTCGAGAATTGTCTAGCTCCAGCGCCTAGCCCCTCGGGTCAAATAACCTTCGGCAATAAAAGTCAAAAGGCGGACTTTTCTCGCCGAAGAACATTTGCCTGTCGGGGCTGAACAAGGCGCTTGCGCTTTTCTATTCTGCTTCGGCCCACTTTTTAGCATCTTCATACTCATTCGGGTGGTTCATATTAAAAAAGACCTTTTCAAGATCGAAGTGACTATGAGATTGCAATTCTTTTTCCGTAACATACAACACCTGTAAGCGATTCAGAAGGTGCTTCATTCGAAGTGTTCCTTCTTCAATACTCCCAGCCACTTCACCTGCAATCTCCTTTTTAAAGACAGCAAAAAGTGGGTGCTGTATTCCATTGATCACAGGTATGACGGCATCGTAATGGCTACAGAGGTGGACGAGCGTTTGCGCCAGTTCTCCTGAAACAAACGGCATATCACAGGCAACAATCACATTCACATCATAGTTCGAGTGAGTTAAGCCTGCATGAACCCCTGCGAGTGGCCCCATACCAGGATAATGGTCTTTTACCATCTTCAATCCTAAAAATTCATAAGATTCAGGATTGTTGGTTACTAGAATTATATCATCAAAGAGGGGCTTTAGCGTATCTGCAATTCTTTCGATGTTTGTTTTCTCGTTTATTTTTAGCAGGGCCTTGTTTGTGCCCATTCTGCTAGATTTTCCACCTGATAAAATAATAGCCGCAGCCTTCACCTTAGCACCTTCTTAGTTTTTGTTTCTGTTAACTTGTCTGTTGATTTCCGCTCCAGGCACAAGCGGTTCGTGGGCGTCTCGGCGCATGCACCTGCGGGGTCTCCCCTGACCCGTACTCCCACAGGGTCTTCGTGCCTTCCGCTCCAATCAACAGTGCCAAAAACCTATCAGTTTAAACAAAGCCTAATTGTCTACTTTTTTTATACCTACCGCGTTATATCCATTTTCTTGGGCGACGAAGTCTAAATGGATGCTGTTTAAGTCTAGTAATGCGGCAGAGGGTTTGTTGATATATTGTCTTGTATCAATAATTTTAATATAGCCATTACACTCATCGCAAACTTGAATTTGCGAAACAGCATCGCCTTCAATCGTTAAAAACTGAATGGTTTTGTGGTCTTCATTGCCGCAGTGCGAGCACTCCAGGCGTCTAGCATGCCAATGTGCCAGACAGCGCGGGCAGTGCATCACTTTTTTTCCCTCTTCCTCAAGAGACGCTATTCTTACCGGTTCTCCGCAGACTGGGCAGCCGGCTCCTGGAACAGTCTTATCTATGTCCTTTTGGACCTTTTCAGCAGTTACTTGTAAATAAGGTCGAAGGGCTGTTTCAGCCAGGAATTGCGGAATCCATTCTTCCAGTCCATTTGCTTGTGCAAAACCAACAAAATACACATGATTGATGGAAAATGCCTCTTCAATCCACTTCACCGCTACTTCTTCATTCAATAGATTACCAATACTAGCTAGTTTTGGCTCTAATTCTGGATTAAACTTTACTAGCATGGAATTTATTTCCTCTATCCACTGTAGGAATAGTGAAATTTCAAAATCAATAGCCGTAAATGATGCGACTGGTATCCCTGCGGCCATAGCTGCCTTATCTAGATTGGGCCTGATGGTCTCTCTATCTATCTGTTGTTTCCACTGTTCTTGAAGCTTCACAATTTCCTTCTGCAATTCCTGGTACTCTTTTGAAACAACGGATTTAATCATCGTTGCTGCACCTCATTCTTTTATTTTTGTCTCTGTTAAACTTGCCTGTTGATTTCCGCTCCAGGCACAAGCGGTTCGTGGGTGTTTCGGCGAGCCTCCTCGGCGCATGCGCCTGCGGGGTCTCCCCTGAACCATACTCCCACAGGAGTCTTCGTGCCTTCCGCTCCAATCAACAGGGTGTAAAAATCAACACTGTTCTTTAACACAGCCTTATTTTTAAAAGTAAAGGCTGTCAGATTACCGACAGCCTTTCCCCGATTTGTTATTAAGCGCCTTTTTTCTTCTTGTTGCTTGGGTCATCTAGTTTAGGGAAGTTGCCTTTTTTCACTTCTTCTTCATACCACTCTGTGTAGTGTTCTTTAGCCCACCAAGCAGGGACCTTTCCTGTGACAACACCGGAATAGCCTGGTCTTGAGTTTTTATGAACGACACTCAAATAAATATGTCCAACAACAACAGCAATGGCTAGGCCAAAGCCTAAGTTGTGGAAGAAGTAGCCCCACTGAACGACAGCTCTTGGGAAAAATTGTGGGAACCACATTGGAAATCCAGATCCAATAATCATAATCGCCGTAACAATTTGGATGATCGAGTTGATCTTCTCACCAGCGTTAAAGAATGTTTGTCTGACATGCTTAAAATTAAAGCCAAAAAGTTCTTTAACAAATTCTGTGAAAAATTGAAGATCTCTTTTTTTCCAGGTAATAAGCTCTTTCATCCAGCGCTTAAAGCCAGTAAAGTCAAAAATCACCCAAATAACGGTAGGCGTAACAAATGCAACTGCAAAGATTCGGTGAAGAAGACGTGCTCCTTCTGGACCGCCCAAAACGGGATACAACCAGTCGAAGAATTCCGTGTACATAGGCAGTGCCGTAATATAGAGTGCAAAGAATGATAGGGCATTGACGGCGTGTGCCCAGACAAAGGCCTTCGAAAACCGCTTTACTTGGACGGCTGGCTTTTGTTTTTTACTCATGGCTACCACCTCCATCTTGCTTCTCGTCTTTGCCTTCTTTATTAAATAAACGGTTGGTAATGAACGCACCTACAACAGCCATCGTTGTCGCACCAAGCATCATTTTACCGATTGGCTGTGCGTAATCCTTCCAAGCCACCGCAGAGGTAGGAACCTTTGGATTTTCCGGTAACCCATATACAGATGGTCTCTCTGCCAGCACATATACAGTGTGTGTGCCGCCTACCCCTTGTGGGTTGTATACCATGGCATTAGGGTAACGATCCTTGATTTCCTTCACGCGCTTTTCTGCTTTTTGAATCATAGCCTCGGCATCACCAAACTCCATCGCTCCCGTGTGACAGGTGGTTACGCAGGCAGGTTGAAGGCCTTCATCTAAACGATCCGTACACATCGTGCACTTATGCGACTTCTTGTACTCCTTGCCATTTTTATCTTTATAAGTCTTTAAAGAAATAACCTCAAATGGACAGTTTTGAACACAATAGCCACAACCCACACACTTGTCTTGATCAATGACCACGGAGCCATACTTTGTATAGCTGATGGCATTTTCCGGACACACCTTTTCACAGGCTGCATCTGTACAATGGAAGCAGGAAGAGTGGCGGAATAGATATTCTAAATCACCTTTGCCATTTTCATGCTCAATATATTGCAAGACATTCCATGTATCTGCTGTTGTTTTCGCATGGGATTGCACACTTCCTTGGAACTCCGTTGGCTCCGCCGGAAGGTCGTTCCAGTTTTTACAGGCCACCATACAGGCACGACAGCCGTCACACTTCGTTACGTCGACATATTTTACATATTTCGTCATTAGTCCGCCCTCCTAACATCACAGAGGAATGCTTTAAATTCAGGGATCATTGTATTGGCATCCCCAATATGTGGAGTCAGGCGGTTGGCTGTATCTCCTGTAGCAAATCCTTTATAGCCAAAGTGCCATGGCATTCCAATTTCATGGACCTTCTTACCGTTCGTGAGGATTGGCTTAAAGCGTTTCGTTACCATCGCGTAGGCTTTAATTTCCCCTCGTGCGGAGCTGACAACGATTTTATCTTTATTCTTGATGCCTTTTTCTTTAGCAAGCTCTTCGCTCATTTCAATAAACATATGACCTGCTAGTTCGGAAAGCCATTCTTGATTCCTTGTCATGGAGCCAGACTGCCAGTGTTCACTTACACGGTAGGTGGTTGCTATAATCGGGAATTTCTTTTTATCGCCTTTTTTATTAAAGTCACCTTCAATGACCACTACTGCTGGATTTAATTGAACCTTAGAAAAAGCATTCGCCACTGGGCTTTCGAATGGCTCATAATGCTCTGGGAATGGACCATCATTCAAGGTTGGTGCAAATAATAGAGCGACTCCATCTTTGTTCATCATGAATGCGCCTGTTCCGCCTGGCTCTGTTGGCCCTAACACTGGTTTAAAGTCTGGGACGTCATTTCCGACCCATTTTTTCTGAGCAGCATCCCACCAGATGACCGCCTTTTCCTTACTCCATGGCTGACCACTAGGATCGGCTGCTGCACGATTGTAAAGAATTCGACGGTTGGAAGGCCATGCATACGACCAGTTCAAATAGTTCTCGCCGCCCGTGTCTTTGTTATCGCGGTTCTTGGATTTGTTTTTGCCTTCTTCAGGATAGAAGCCGGAATAAATCCAGTTACCACTTGAAGTGGTTCCATCATCTAGTAAAGCACCAAAACCAGCGATTAATTTACCTGTTTTCAAGTCATAGCCATTGATTTCTTTAGCAACTAGGTCAATATCAGGTACATCCCCTATTCCATAGTTCCAATCTAGAGCTAAGAACGGCTTGTCTGCTGATTTAAGACTGTTCGCATATAAAGATTTTAGTTTTAAGGCTAATTCATGAATGATATCAAGGTCTGGTCTTGCTTCGCCCCGTGAATCAATCGCTTTCCAGCGATATTGCATCCAGCGAGAGCTGTTTGATATACTACCTTCTTTTTCAAAAGAAGCAGAGGCTGGAAGTAAGAATACTTCTGTGTTGATTTTTGCTGGGTTACTGCCTGCTTCTTTTTGCCAGAAAGCAGACGTTTCCGTTTCCCAAAGGTCAATGGCTACCAACCATTTAAGGTTACCGAGGGCTTCTTTTTCTTTTCCTGCATTCGGTCCGCCGACCACTGGGTTCGTACCGAATAGGAACGCGCCGTCTAACTCACCCTTATACATCGCGTTAAATAAATTGATGTGAGAATAGTTTTTGTTTCCTTTTGGCAGGAATTGATAGCCAAACTCATTTTCTTTTGTTGCGGTTGCACCATACCAAGCTTTTAGTAAGCTAACTACAAATTTCGGTTTATTGCTCCAGTAGCCTGTTTTTGGTGTTTCTTTGTCCAGGTAGCCTTTAAGGGTAGCATGCTCTGGAACAGTGGCTTTAGGTGCACCAAGGTAGCCCGTTAAGTTATCAAATAATAGGCCAAAGTCAGTTGAACCTTGTACATTGGATTCACCGCGCATCGCGTTGATTCCGCCGCCAGGTAAACCGATGTTGCCTAATAGAAGCTGTAAGATCGCATAAATACGGACGTTTTGAGAGCCGACTGTATGCTGGGTTGTGCCCATTGCATACATGATGGTACCTGCTTTTCCCACCTTTGCGGTAGAGCAGAAGGCTTCACACACCTTTAAGTAATCTTCTTTTGGAGTTCCTGTGACCGTTGTTACCGTTTTTACATCATATCGGGAATAGTGTTTCTTCATTAGCTGGAATACGGAGCGCGGATGAGTTAATGATGCATCCTTCACTGGTTTCCCGTCTTCTGTAGTTTCTATTGCCCATTTTGTTTTGTCATATGCCCGTTTTGCTTCATCGTATCCGGAGAACAGGCCATCGTTAAAGTCATAACCCTCTTTCACGATGAAAGCGGCATTTGTATAGTTAACAACATACTCTTTGTGGATGAGATTGTTTTCTAATGCATAATTAATCATCCCGCCAATGAACGGAATATCCGTACCGGAGCGAAGCGGAGCATACACATCTGCCTGTGCCGACGTTCTAGTGTAACGTGGGTCCACACTGACGATCTTGCCGCCTTTTTCCTTTGCTTTTGTCAGCCATCTAAAGCTAATCGGATGATTTTCTGCAGGGTTTGCCCCAATAATCAACGCACAATCAGTATGCTGCAGATCATTCCAATGGTTAGTCATTGCTCCACGACCAAATGTAGGTGCCAGACCGGCAACCGTAGAACTATGTCATATTCGTGCCTGGTGCTCTAAATAGGTTACACCAAGCCCTCTCATTAATTTTGATAGCAAATAAGTTTCTTCGTTATCAAGTGCTGCGCCGCCAAGGCTTGCAATCTTTTCTGTTTTATTCACGGTGATGCCATTTTCAACTTCAACAAATGAACTGTCGCGTGTTTCTTTTGTTCGTTTGGCAATGGTGTCTAGCATCCAATCCCATTCTTTTACCTCCCACTTATCGCTTCCTGGAGCACGATAAAGTGGTTTGGTTAATCGTTTTTCAGATGTATATAATTGTCTTAATGTGGTTCCTTTGCTACAAAGCTTACCTTCGTTAATTGGGTTATCCGGATCCCCTTCCGTATAAACCACAGTATTATCTTTGGTGTGAACGAGGATTCCACATCCGACACCACAGTAGCAGCAAATGGTTGGTGTTACAGTAGCTTTGGCAATTTTGAATTCTTTTGTATTCGCGTAGGCCTTCTTTTCATTAAAGCCCAGTTCAACAACAGCAAGAGTAGCTGCAGTCGCACCTGATAGCTTTAAAAATTGCCGGCGATTTAAGTTCATTTCAACCATCACTAATCTCCTTCCCAAAATTGATTAGAACATCCCGTATTTCTCTCTCTATTTCTCTTCATCATTTACTCTACGTTATGAATTCCCCCCTTCAATGCTTCTCTCTAATGGCAACTCGGCCGTTACATCATTGATCACTCGACCATTAGTGGTATACACCGTGGCCATTTTCCCTCTTAAATAGCCAATCACCTCAATATTTAAAAATTTTGCCAGTTGTACAGCCTGCTTGGTGGCTGCCGTACGTGAACCGATAACAGGAAAGCCAAATTTCGCTGCTTTTGAGAGCATTTCATATGAAACCCTGCCGGTTGTGAGTAATATTAACCTTTCGGGCTGTAACCGTTTTCTTATTGCGTAGCCAATAATTTTGTCTACGGCATTATGACGTCCAATATCTTCACGAATTGTCAACATGCCCTCTTCATCAATAATGCAGGCTCCATGCATACCGCCTGTCTCCAGGTAAAGATCTGAATTCTGGGCAAATTCACTTCTCTTTTTTAAGAGATAGCTTAATTGATAAGTCTTATCCGAGGCGACTCTATCAAAATTCTTCACATCTGTCATAGAAAAGAAGGTAACTCCTCTACCACACCCCGCGGTATAATGCTTCTTTTTTGAAAAAACTTGTTCTTCGTCAAAATGGGAGCTGAGAGAAACGTGAATGCTGCCCATTTCCTCATTGATTAAGATGGATTCAATATCACTTGCTTCCTGGATAAATCCTTCAGAAAACAAATATCCATAGGTCCAATCCTCTAGGTCGTATTTGGTTAGTTGAAAAACGGCTATTTCAAAACCGTTTATGATTAAGGAAATTGGATATTCATCGGGACAACCCTTGCGGTTCATTGATTCCCCTCCCCACCTAAGATTTTTCTTTGTTTAATCATTGTAAAAATAGGAGCAACTCCAACACAGCGACATTTGTCACTTTGTCGAAAAATATCAGACGTCCCTATGTATTCATCGTACTTTCGTCGCATTTTTTTGAAAGTAATATTTATCACGCTAAATGCATGCAAATAGTACAAATGGTCTAATTGTCATTTTTCTGTCAAGGATTGACCTTTTTAACCGAACAAACAAAAGACAGTGCAACATTTATGTTATATTTTTGGAAATGAATTATAATAAGAAAGGCAGATACATTGAAGGAGGAGAGTACATAATGACAATTAAAAAAGTAATGACGATTGCAGGATCTGATACGAGCGGCGGCGCAGGCATTCAAGCGGATTTAAAGACATTCCAAGAGCTTGGCGTTTACGGCATGACGGCGTTAACAACGATTGTAACCATGGATCCAAAGGATTGGCACCACAGTGTGTTTCCCATTGCAGTAGATACATTAGAGACTCAATTGGAAACTGTTCTATCCGTTGGAATTGACGCGATGAAAACAGGAATGCTTGGAACCGTTGAAATTATTGAATTAGCTGCAAGAAAAATTGATGAAAACAAGTTGGAAAAAGTAGTCATTGATCCGGTAATGGTTTGTAAAGGCGAAGATGAGGTATTGAATCCGGAGACAACAGATGCGATGCGCGAATTTCTTTTACCACGTGCCTTAGTCGTTACGCCTAACCTTTTTGAAGCAGGACAGCTTGCTGGAATGAAGACACCGCGTACCGTTGATGAAATGAAAGAAGCAGCTGTGAAAATTCATGAGCAGGGTGCTAAATTTGTGTTAATTAAGGGCGGCAGCAAGCTTCACTCTGAAGAAAAAGCGGTTGACCTGCTGTATGATGGGAAGGAATTTAAGCTTTACGAGTCTGAAAAATTTGAAACAACATATACGCACGGCGCAGGCTGTACGTATTCGTCGGCTATTACGGCAGAACTGGCAAAAGGGAAATCTGTCTATGATGCAGTAGATGTGGCGAAGGAATTTATTACTGCTGCTATTCAGCAAGGCTTCCGCTTAAACCAATTTGTTGGTCCGACTTGGCACGGTGCGTACCGTGGCGGCGCTGTTACCGAGTACTGTGAAGATTGTGAATAAATAAGTTCAAGAGAGGTTGGCGTTAAGTGCAACCTCTTTTTTTAAGCATTCATTTCGCATTTTTTAAATGATTTTAGTATGATAGTTACATTATTAAATAAGAATAGTTTATAGATTCTGCTTGTGGATCAAAGGGAAGGAGGTCATCAGGCATGGAGTTAGTGGAGTTAAGCCGTGTCCAAGAGGCCATTAATGGCTTTGCAAACAAAGATGTTTATATTCACCTTGAAACAACCAATGGTGCTTATGCATCACATAAGGATCAATCTTTCTTTTCCGCTGGAGCCTATATTCGTAACGCCCTTGTTCGTTATGAATTGGGAAAGATTACAGGAAATGGTCCGTATCGCGTCGGTCTAAAGATCTACCTTGGTTGGATTTACGCAGAGGGGATTACCCACTTTGAAATCGACGAAGAGAACCATCTATTATTAGCCGGCCATGACCATGAAGGAAAGCTGGCCGTTGCCCTTGAAATCAGCCATACTCCATTTGAGTAAGGAGTGCTGAACAGTTATCTCGGAAAGGAGAATGAACTATGAAAAAAGAGCGCCATGTCTTGGTTGTTTTTCCTCACCCTGATGATGAGGCTTTTGGTGTATCAGGTACGATTGCGACTCATGTTCAGAATGGAACTCCTGTTACCTATGCTTGTTTAACATTAGGGGAAATGGGAAGAAATATGGGCAATCCCCCTTTTACCAATCGGGAAAATCTTCCTAAAATACGAAAGCAGGAATTGAAGGAGGCTGCCCGCGTATTGGGTATTCAAGACCTCCGCATGCTTGGTTTCCGTGATAAAACGATTGAATTTGAAGATGATGCGAAGTTAACGGACACAATGTCAGCCTTAATTGACGAACTGAATCCATCGTTAATTATCACTTTTTATCCAGGCTATTCCGTCCATCCGGACCACGATGCCACCGGTGCGGCGGTTGTGAGAGCGGTTGAGAAGATGCCTGCCGCTGTAAGGCCGACCTTACACTGTGTCGCTTTCTCTAATAATTGTGTCGAAGAGCTTGGGGAACCGGATATTATCAATAATATCACGCCTGTAGGCCAAACAAAGCTCGCAGCCATCCAAGCACACCGTTCGCAGACAGAGCAGATGTTTATTGGTATGGAAGAGAAGCTGAAAAATCAAGACCCACAAGTCATGATTTGGATCAATAACGAACGTTTTTGGACCTATAAGTTTGCAAACTAACAGCCCTTCGCGCACGAAGGGCTTTTTTCATTGTGTTTTGTTACTTGTTTCTCTTTCCTTTGACTTTTTGGGTAACGTAGACTGTTTCTACGTTACCCTTTTCCCTTTTTCTTGGCCTGTTCGGTCACGTAGACTGTTTCTACGTCTTCACTGTTGCCACAGGGAAAAAGCAAACGGTCTCGTAGTGGCGTTCTATGCGACCGTTGTCACTGGAAAAAATAGCAAACGGTCTCGTAGTGGCGTTCTATGCGACCGTTGCCTCTCGAAAAAATGGCAAACGGTCTCGTAGTGGCGTTCTATGCGACCGTTGCCTCTCGAAAAAATGGTAAAAGGTCTCGTAGTGGCGTTCTATGCGACCGTTGCCTCTCGAAAAAATGGCAAACGGTCTCGTAGTGGCGTTCTACGTTACCCTTTTTCTTACCCTGTTCGGTAACGTAAACCACCTCTACACAATCTCACTTCTACAACAATGCCTATTCTAATACTCTCGATGCAGCAGCGTACAAAGACCGCACCAATCCAAAATAACAATTTTTCTAGACTTTAAGTCAATTAATCCCTCTTTCTTCAACTTCGAAAACACGCGGCTGACGCTTTCCCGAGTTGTTCCCACCACCGTCGCAAACTCCTGAACAGTCAAAGGAATTTCAATATCCCATCTTCCTCTATCTGTGTTAAACTTCTCCCCAAGCCGTTCAAGAGTCTTCACCGTTTTTGCATACACATCCAACAAAGCAACATCTCGTAACTGAGACGTCATCTCCCTTAAACTATCACTCATATAGCGAATCATTTGCATTGCAAGCTCAGGTTCATTATATAAATCCCTCTCTAATTCCAGTTTATCCAAGAACAGAATCTCTCCGTCCTGCAGCATCGTGGCTGTTGCCGGATACTTAGCCGTTTTTTGCGTAAACAAACCCGCCTCAGCAAACACATCCCCTTTTTGCTTCACGCAAACAATGATCTCATTGCCGTTCTCGTCCTGCTTTGTCAGCTTCACCGCGCCCAAACGGACAAAATAAACCCCTCTCGCAATCTCATCCTCTGAAATAATCCTGGTCCCTTTTTTAAAGGTAAAAGTCTGAATCCGTTTTTCAATGACTTGCAGAGATTTAGGCGATAAATCCTTAAAGATGACAATTTTCCGCAGTAGATCGACATGCTTCCCCTCTTGATAAACCGATAAATGTAGATCCTTTAAACACTCCGACTCACTCACTTTCCCCACCACCTCTTCATTCACTCATTTCTACCATTCATTGTAAGTAAGTTCCAACGAAGATGTAGTGACGAGATTCACAAAACGTTCATTTTTTTAAAACCGCAACAAAACAGGACTTTACTATCCCATTCACAAAACGTTCATAAACAAAAATAAAACTGTGCTGTACATCACAATTTTCCGGTTGCAATCCCTTTAGGATGAAGGTGTTCATTTGATAAAAAGGAGGGGACAGAATGAATAAGGCAATTTTAAGCTTCGTCATAAGCGCAGTACTTGGCTTTGGTCTTGGCTACCTAGTTTTCGGCGTCATTATGGGCACTTCTGAACAGCCATCACAAACAGCCCAAACAGAAACAAAGGCCACAACCGAAACCAAAGAAGAAAGTACCGCTGCTAAAGAAACAAGCAGTGCTGTTAGCGAAGACAATATCCTTAATAAAAAAGGATGCCTAGGCTGCCACAGTGTTGAAGCTCTTAATTTAAAAGGTGGTGCAGTAGGACCAGACCTTTCACAGGCATTTGTTAACGTTGAAGGTAAGCATGGCAAGCCAATTGAAGAATTCCTGAAACAACCAACATCAGCTGTTATGTCAGGAGTCATTGGCAAAAGTCCACTAACAGATGATGAACGGAAGCAAGTATTAGACCTTCTGAAACAAGCATCTGAAGCAAAATAATTGGAAAAGGTGGTGTCAAAGGATATGAAAAAATGGATTCCGATTGCATCGGGACTGCTCGCAGGGTTTGTAGCAGCTACGATTTCATTTGCTGATTTTTCAGCAAAAACGAATACGGAAGCTTCTTCAACCAACAAGAGCGACGCAGAAAAGGTATATGTTCCATTCGGTAAAAAGGATGATTATTACTTATTTGCATCTGGAGGTCACTCTGGACAAATGTTCATTTACGGGGTTCCATCCATGCGTCATATCAGAACCATTCCGGTTTTCTCGCCAGATTCTGCAACCGGCTATGGCTTTGATGAGCATTCAAAAAAATTAATGGGTGACTACACTTGGGGTGACCTTCACCATCCAGCGTTCTCTGAAACAAAGGGTGACTACGATGGTAAATACATGTTTGCGACAGACGTCGGTAATAGCCGTGCGGCCGCAATGGACTTAAAAACCTTTACCGTAAAGGACATTATTAAAGTGCCAAATACGAGCGGACCACACTGTGCGGCCTTCGTTACTGAAAACACAGAGTACATGTTCCTGCCAACTCGTTTCGCCGTACCGCTTGGTTCCGCCTACGAATCACTTGATGACTACAGCACAAAGTACCGCGGCGTGATGTCTGCCGTCACCTTTGACCAAAACAAAGAAAAGCTAAATATTGCCTATCAGGTTGCCCTGCCGCCATGGTCCTATGACCTTTCTGATGCTGGTAAAAAGAGCTCCGCTGATTGGGCTGTTATGACGACTTACAATACAGAAGAGTCAACAACAAATCTTGAAATTAATGCCTCACAAGCGGACCGTGATTTTATCGTTCTTTTTAACTGGAAAGAGCTTGAGAAAATGGTCAAGGACGGCAAGTACACGGATGTTGGCGGACAAAAGATGATCTTCCCTGAGAAACAAAAGGGTGGTATTTACTTAATTCCGGTTGCCAAATCTCCACATGGTGTGGACGTTACACCAGATGGGAAACGCTTCATCGCTTCAGGGAAGTTAGCACCAACAATGACCGTATTCTCGTTTGAAAAAGCTTTTAAAGCAGTAGAAAACAAAGACTTCTCTGGTGAAAGAAATGGGATTCCAATCCTTAATTACAAATCCGTCATGGAACGAGAAGTAAATCCAGAAAACGCACTTGGACCACTTCATACTCAATTTGATGACAAAGGCATGGCCTATACAACCATGTTCATATCTTCTGAAATCGTTAAATGGGACCCTAACACTGGTAAAACACTAGACCGTGTACCTGTTCAGTATTCTCCAGGACACTCTGTTGCAGCAGAAGGTGACACAGTGGCACCGGACGGAAAATGGCTCGTTGCTCTCAATAAAATTGCGAAAGACAGCTATTTATCTGTCGGACCTTCACACCCTGAATCTATGCAGTTAATCGACATCAGCGGCAAGATGAAGGTGATTCAATCAGCACCTGTAAATCCTGAACCACACTATGCTCAAATGATTAAGGCAGATAAGATTAAAACCATTAATGTGTATCCGAAGGATGCAAAGAATAAGGACGCTGTGTACAAAAAAGATGAAGCAAAAATTGTTCGTAAAGGAAACGAAGTCCATGTGTATGGGATCGCCATGCGTTCAAAATTCGTCTTTGATGCAAAAGCCAAACGCCCAGATGTCATCGAGGTTAATGAAGGCGACCACGTCTTCATCCACTTAACCAATATTGATTTCGATGAGGATATTACACACGGATTTGCCATCAACAGCTATAACTTAAATATGGAAGTACAACCAGGGCAGACCAACACTATGGAATTTGTTGCAAACAAAGCAGGAACTTACCCGCTTTATTGCACAAACTTCTGCTCAGCCTTACACCAAGAAATGACTGGTTACTTCCTAGTCAAACCTAAGAAGTAAAAAGTGAATGATGGGTATCAATTTTAGCAATTGATACCCACATCCTTTTATCTATTTATCACTATATTAGGAGTGGTTAACTTGATTGGTAGTAGTAAAAAATTATCATTGGTATCTGCTTTACTGTTAGGTGTTTCCGCTATATTGATTGCCGTCTCATTATTTTTCCCATGGTGGAAAATGGTGTTTATCGCACCGCAATATCCGGAAGGCTTGAATATCATCGTCTATCCTAACAAGCTCGAAGGACAAATTGATATTGTCAACGGCTTAAACCATTACATCGGGATGGCCAACTTCAGTGAAGAAAATTTCCCTGAATTATCCTATCTACCCTATCTAATCGGAGGTTTAGCAGCTCTTACTCTATTAACAGCGTTGCTACGAAAAAAATCTGTCCTCTATGGATTGATTAGCATATTCGTCATCGGCGGTGCACTTGGGGTCATTGACCTGCATGCTGCCTTGAAAAAATTTGGTACCAACCTAAGTCCTGAAGCACCGATTAAAATTGATGCCTTTGTGCCACCTATTTTAGGGCATAACACCATCGCAAACTTCCAAACGACGAGCCTACTCGGCTTGGGAACGTATTTGGTCATTGCGGCTTTTATTCTCTTACTCATTCCGTTATGGAAGGATCGAAAGTAAAATGAAAAAATTAACGCTCCTATCTCTAGTTTTTTTTCTTTTTATCTTGATAAAACCAGAAAAAAATATGGCGGCCGAAAATTTGCAAGCAATCATCGACAGCTTGAAAGAGGGGGCGGTTTTGAAGCTTGAAAATAAAACCTATGAGGGCAATATCGTCATTACCAAACCATTGACCATCATTGGGGTTAAAAATACCGTGATTAAAGGAGACGGAACGGGGAACGTCATTTCCATCAAGGCTCCTCATGTCAAGTTAAGCCATCTAACCGTGACCCATGGAAGTTTGAACCGAAATTCGAGTGAAGAATATGCGGCCATTAAGGTTTATACCGACAACAATATCGTGGAACATATCCACATCCGCCATTCCTTTCACGGGATTTATCTGAGCCAGGCTCACCACAATAAAATCCGCTATAACGATATTAAAGGCCTGGGCAAGGGCGAGATCGCCGCTCAAGGAAACGGCCTGCATGTTTATTACGCTAACGATAATCTCTTAGAGAAAAACACGATTGAAGGCACCCGTGACGGGATGTTCTTCGAATATGCCAACAATAATCACAGCTATGAAAATAACATTAGCAACACACGGTACGGCCTGCATTACATGTATTCCGATGATAATATCTTCAAAAAAAATATTTTTACGATGAATACTGGCGGTGCGGCCATCATGAACTCGAACCATCTGAAACTAGAAGATAATCAATTTATCGTTAACTATGGAAACCAATCGTTTGGCTTATTACTTCTTCAAGCCAATGATAATTATATAGCTCATAACACGTTTTACATGAACCAACGCGGCATGTACATTGACCAGGCAACAAGAAACATCATTAAAGGAAACCGAATCATCCAAAACCAAATTGGGATTGAACTTTGGGCCAGTTCCAATGACCAAACGTTCACCTTAAACCGAATCTCCGAAAATACCATTCCTGTGGTCACCATAGGGGGCACAGGCGGCAACAATACGTGGAGTAAAAATGGGAAGGGAAATGACTGGGGAACCGCTTTTCCACTCACAGACTTAAACCAGAACGGCATCGGCGACTTTGGGGTAACCTATCACTCTTCTCTCCATCAGCTGATTGAGGACCAGGAATTAACCTTTTTATTTTTAAAAAGTCCTGCCATTAAAATCTATGAAAAAATAAATGCAACTTTAACGAACGACGAGGTCATGTTTACGGACCCACATCCGTTAGCAGCTGAAAAAAGCAGTCATTTACCTGTTCTACTCACTGTTATCGGCCTGCTGGTGATTTTCATTTTATTAAAAGGGAGACATTTACTATGCATTACATTTGGAAGGAATGGAAGGAAAATATAAGAGGAAAAGGACTATGGCTATCATTAAGTATCATCGTTCTCATTTCAATCAGTATATTGTTTCGTTCCTCTGTCCTTTCATTTGATAAAGGCTTTTATGTTCTCTTAATCAATCTATTTGATACAATTATTTACTTTATCCCAATCCTTTGCTTATTCATCGGGGCCTTCTCCATTTTTCAGGAAAAGGAACAAAAAACGTTGATCATGTTACTAACGAAAAAAGACAATTTTTCTACCTTCTTCGTTAAAAAAAGTCTGGGACTGTATACCGTGGTTTTAGTCCCGCTTCTAGCTTGGTTTTTCTTCTATTTACTATTGTTAAAGTTTAATTTCCAGCTTGATATGAAAGGCTATCTTATTTTTGTAGTGGCCATTACCTGTTTAGCCTTAGTGTTTTTACAAATGGGTGCAGCCATTGGCAGCTTCAGCCGTTCGCGGATGCAGATTATCGGTTATACCATTTTCGTCTGGTTTTACTTCTTCTTTTTACATGATTTTATCTTGCTCTCATTTTTACCAGACGTGACCCATGAAAATGTAGAACTCTTTTCATCGGCCTACTTTTTAAATCCATTGCAGGCAGTGAGGATGTTCCTCGAGACGGGAATGGGCGTGTATTCCTTCGGCCATATGTCACGACTCCTGCAGGCCTTTATGTGGACGAATCCCGCATTCTTTTTACTGGGAAATCTAGCGTTTTGGCTTATGGTTTCCTACTCAACTGCCATTTTGTTCAACCGGAAGGAGGGGTATGAATGATTAAAGTAACAAATTTAAACCAATCCTTCGGGAAAAAGCTTGTATTAGATGCAGTTACTCTTGAGATTCATAAGAATGAAATTTGTGCCCTTGTCGGCCGCAATGGGGCCGGTAAATCAACCTTAATTAATAGTCTTCTAGGGCTCTTACCCGTTAAGCAAGGGACGATTACTATTAATGGGGCTGAGGTGACGAAGAAAAATAACGAATGGAAAAACGCCATTGCTTATTTACCGGAAAAATTTATGCTCTATCCCATGCTGACAGGCCTTGAGAATATGACCTTTTTTGCAGAAGCGGTGTTTAAACAAGCGGATGCGGAACGTATTCAACAGGTGTTGACCGCCGTGAGGCTGTGGGACGACCGCGATGTTCAGGTAAAGAAATATTCCAAGGGAATGTTGCAGCGCCTCGGTCTGGCGATTACCTTGTATCAAGATTCATCTATTCTGATTCTAGATGAACCGACAAGTGGCATTGATCCCATGGGGCGAAAGGAAATCTTAGAGGTGTTAGGCTCTCTTCAGGATAAAACTATTTTGCTCTCCTCTCACCATTTGGATGAAATTAAGCAGGTATGTACTCATGTGGCTTATTTAAATGATGGAAAAATGGAAAAGTATACAGTAGAGGAATTTTTAAACACTCATAACCTAGGAGGAATCGGCTCATGAAGACACGAACCATGCTCGTCTTACTTATGCTTCTCAGTTTAATAACCGGCTGCAGCAGTGGTCCTGATTATACAATCGATGTGACGAAGGAGCTTTACTATCAAAAGGATACCGCTATGCCGTTTGATATAAAGGTAACGGATAATAAGAAAGCTGTTAAAGGATTGGAGGTTTCCGCGCAATTATCGATGACCAATATGGATCATGGATCGTACGACGTCACATTTGCGGAAGGCAAAAATGGTACGTACTCTGGTAAAGTGAATCTACCTATGAGCGGCAAATATGAAGTAGCGTTTACGTTAGAAAAAGACGGGAAAAAGACAGAAAAGGTCATCGACATTAACGTAACGAAGCCTAAGGGAGTAGCCAAAATCAACGGAGAATGGGTTACGAATGAGGATGTAGCCTTCTATCAATTCATTAATAATCTGCAGCTGGAAATTAACCGTGAGGCAGCGAAGAAGAAATACACAGGTAAGCAATTAGAGGAAGAATTAGCCTACTTAGAATCGCAGGAGAAAGTAAACAACAATAAGAATCAAGTCTTAACACAAATTATCCGACTCCGCTCCATGGCGATGCTTGCGAACGAAAAAGGTCATCAGGCAACGGCTGCCGAAGTGGATGCGGCCTTGGGTAAGGCCCGCGAACAGTATAACCAGTATGAATCTGCTAAAAGGTTAATTGCTGATTATGGTGAAGAGAAGTTTTGGTCGACTGAAAAACAGCAATACCAGATGATTGTTCTTGCGCAAAAGGTCCAAAAAGACCTGATTGCAAAGGTCAAAAAGGAAAACCCAACCTTCGGCGAGCAGGAAGTCTACTTCCAAGCTCAAAAACAATACGAAGAACTCCTCGTCTCCCAAGTCAACTCATTGAAAATTGAAATTTTGTAAGGTGGCAGAGATTATTATTGCGAAAAGTTAATAATGAAAGACAGAAATCCCGGGCGTTTATCTTATGAAAGACAAATCTCCCGGGTTTTTACTCTGTAATGTCCTTCATTCACCTTATGAAGGACAAATTGACCTGGGGTTCTACCAAAAATGTCCTTCATCTACCTTATGAAGGACAAATTGACCTGGGGTTCTACTAAAAATGTCCTTCATCTACCTTATGAAGGACAAATTGACCTAGGGTTCTACCAAAAATGTCCTTCATCCACCTTATGAAGGACAAATTGGCCTGGCTACCAAAAATGTCCTTCATCCGTTAAAAACCACTAATTTAAATCATTCAGCAAAACCTCGAGAATCGCTTTCGCTACACCATGCTCGTTGTTGGAAGCTGTCACTGCATCACACAGGGACTTTATGTACGAGCCCGCATTGCCCATCGCAACCGATTTTCCTGCCGCTTCAAACATCGAGACATCATTAAAGTTATCACCAATTGCCATCGTCTCCGATAGCTCGATTCCCTTTGCTTGCACAAAAGATGCAAGCGCAATGCCCTTTTGAGCATTCTTATTGGTAATTTCCAAGTTCTCATGACCTGAAGTGGATACAGCCAGGTCGTCCAACTCAGCAAGCGATTGATTAGCTGTTTCCAATTTGTCTGCGTCAAAATCAAATGCTAGGAATTTATAGATTTGATAGTCATTACTGACAAATAGAACCTCATAATCTTCAATGGTATGAATTAAGCCATCTCGTATCCTTGCCCCCGCTGCCTCCACAATCTCTTGGACATGTGCCTCTGGATTCGCACTGACAACGATGTCGACTAGGATGGAAACTGCCTTATCCGCATCAATCGTATAGGCTCCCTTGTCGGTATACACTTCGAAATACACGTTTTTTTCAACCAGCTTAGCCGCCACCCTTCTAGCCAGCTCTTTACTGATTGGCGTCGCAACAAGAACTTCACCGTCCTTCGAGCGTACCTCTGCACCATTCACACCAATCACCGGGCATTTTAAACCGGCCTCAGCTAATACATAGGTTGCCTCCTGATAGGACCTACCCGTTGCCACAACAAATTCAATTCCTTGTGCCTGTGCTTTTAAAATCGCTTCCTTATTTTCTTCACTGATTGTTTGTGTGGAATTCAATAATGTTCCATCCATGTCTGATGCAATACATTTAATCAAGAGTCTCACCTTCCAAAATTTTTCATAATGCCCATTCTAACATGAATAGTTACACAGTATCGTTTAAATGCTCAGTCTACATATTTGCTTCCTTCCCTTACGCTTAACGGGGCAAGACTGTTTTCATTGATAAACTGCTTCACCGAGGACGGGTTGGTTTTGGAGTATTCCCTAAGCGCCCAGCCAATGGCCTTTTGGATAAAAAATTCCTTACTGTCAGAATTGCTCCTTATGTATCGGTACAGCCGCTCTTCATCGGTTATCTCTTTGTATTTTAACTGAAAAAGAATCGCCGTTCGTCGCAACCACATATTGTCATGTTCTGCCCAGTCGTCAATCGTTTCCTCAATGATTTCCGGAAACTTCTCTGCTATTTTTCCCACCGCCTTAGCCGCAATTGCATCCACCGTATCCCACCAGGATTTCTCCAATACTAGTCTTTCCATTAAGGCTAAATCCCCTTTTTGCAACTTCTTTAACGATTTTTCTATGTAGGTTAAGGCCATATATTGATATTCTCTTTCATCTTTTTCCCAAAGCTCTATAATAAATTCTTGATCGAATGGCTCTTTCAATATTCCTGTTTCTTTGAAAAATACCTTTTCCAGCTCCTTCCGGATAGGAGACTTGATTCCTAAAAAAGGGAAATGATTCTTCATATACTTCGTCATCGGCCCCGCCTCTCGTTCGTTGCGGTACGCTTCAAACAGATTTGTTACCTTTTCTATTTTGGTTTGCAAAAAAAAACGCCCCTTCCTATTACTGTTTTTTCCAGTTTACCCTTTATTTATTAGCATGAAAACACACCCAAACAGCAAACTAAAAATAACAAGGAGGGATGAACCATGACTAAGAAATACAACAAAGGTAGCAAAAATCAAAATTCCCCTCAAGCAGGGCATGCGGAAGCAGAGTTTGCGACTGAATTTGTAAGTGGCGATAACAGTAAGGGCAAAAAAAGCAATCATACGCAAAAGAAGAAACAAAAGAAATAAACAGGAAAAGGGGTCAGACCCCACTATGATAAAGTGAGGTTTGACCCCTTTAACATGCTATTATTAAACGGTAGAAGCCGCTAAATCCTTTATTTCCTCAGCAATTTTACTTTGAATTTTTTCAACAACCGAGAAGTCCATCGCAGCTACATAAATTTCTTCAAGCTCATCGTGCAACTCTTTTGCTTTAGCTAGATAGCTGGTCGCTTCAGTCATTTTATTTTTGTACTTAGCAGAAATTTTACTGATAAAATCAGCAAAAATTTCGTCTGTTCCAGGTTCAATCAAAAGTTCATACATGTCGAGGATTTCGTCGCCATCACGGCTCGGAAAGTATTCATGTGGTGCCGTACTATCAAAAATAGCGATGCCGAGCTCTCTGAAAATACACATATCGAGGCTATCTGGATCAAAGCCGCAGTGATAAATCTCTACATCCACACCACGTTCCTCGGCCGCCGCTGCTAGTTTTTTCAACATCGTTGATTTCCCGGAACCAGGGCGCCCTTTAATAAAGTAGCGTTTAGGAATCTCTTCTGTTAAGTTCGGCACGAAATCAACCGCGCCTTTAGGTGTGGCTGCACCTAAGAATCGATGACGGACATCAGGCGTTTTATTCAATCTCATTTTTCCAAAGAAGGTGTCAATTAATTTTTTTGTTAATTGATCAGCCTTTTTAAAATCCATACTATTAATATAGATTTTTTCCCAATCATCATGAATTTCTAATGCTTCCTTAAATGTTGCGTAGGCCTTTTGAAAGGACTGGCTAATCTGTCTGGTTAGCTTTTGAATCACATATTTTTGCACACTAAGAGCACGGGCATTCCAGGCTTCACCTAGGTTTATATATTCTTCCACTGCTCCAGGTGCATTCGGCTCAATGACATGCGGTGCGGTTCCATCAACGATCCCGACTTTTAACGCTGGAATGAGCACGCCATCAATGGAATTATTATCAGAGGAACAATGTAAAAACTCCACATCATAGCCCTGTTCCACCCATTCGTTGCCTATTTTTTTCATCAATGAAGATTTACCTGTCCCTGGACCGCCTTTTAAAATATACAACCGATCTAGTCCTTGAAGATTGGAATCGTAAAGGTTATGGAAACCTCTGGCTGTGTTCCCGCCAGCAAAATAATTTCTAATTTTCCCTGCCACTCATCAACACTCCCTTTTACGCTACTCAACTGCGCCTCGTTTATCCTCTAGTCATATTTAATGGCCAGTTATTAGGTGAGATATTTACACCCTATCATATGCGCTTCTGGGTTATAGGTGAGTGCCCATGGAAAAATTCATTTTATTCTCATTTTTCTCTGTTAAATTTGTCTGTTGATTTCCGCTCCAGGCACTTCGCTTTCCGTGGGCGTTTCGGTGAGCCTCCTCGGCGTATGCGCCTGCGGGGTCTCACCTGAACCGTACTCCCACAGGAGTCTTCGTGCCTTCCGCTCCAATCAACAGGGTATAAAAATCAACATTGTTCTTTAACACAGCCTCTCATTTAATGATGTCCAGAATCTCTGCCTTTGTTACTTCTTTTAATACATTAGGCTCCACTACCATTTGAACGCCAATCTTGCCTGCGCTGACCACCATTTCAGGCAAATCGCTACAGCTTTCGTCCAAAAAGGTCTTGTATTCTTTTTTCATCCCGATAGGGGAGCAGCCACCACGGATATAGCCTGTCCACTTTTGAATATCCTTTACAGGAAGCATCTCGATGCTTTTTTCACCCGCTGCTCTTGCTGCCTTTTTCAAATCCAATTCCTCGGCAACTGGAATGACGAACACATAAATATGTTTGCTTGGGCCTTGTGCCACGAGCGTTTTATAGACTTCCTTTGGTTCCCGACCGATTTTTCCCGCTACAGAAATCCCGTCAATTTTTCCATCCTTATTATCGTATGTAAGCATGTCATACTTGATTTTCTTCGCATCCAGTATGCGCATTGCATTGGTTTTAGCTTGTGCCATGATCATCATCCTCTAACTATTTATACTAATTATAGTATATCAATTTCTTCCATTAAAAAGGAGAGCTGCTTGTGACAGCTCTCCTTCCTATTATTGAAACCAGGCCTGATAGTAACGCGTTACGGCGACCGCATAATCGCCTCTTGTTACCTTTTTGCTTGGCTCAAAGCTGGCTTCAACGGTTGGGACTAAATCATATGTTCCTTGTTTCACCTGGAAGGTGGCATTAAGGATGTTCAGGTCAAGTGCCAATTGAACATAACCTCTAAGCGCTACGGGAATAGAGGAGCTATCCTTAATTGGAACTCGTTCATCCTTGTAAAGTACCGTCACATCTCCTGTTTTTTCTTTGGCTTGTTTTTCTAATCCAAGCGCTTGAACAAGGGAGTATGCCAGTTCTGCGCGGTTGACCTCACCGTTTGGATTAAAATTGCCGTTTGTATCGAGAAGCATAACGCCACCCTGCGTTTGAACCGCATCACGAATGGCCGCTCCTTTTGCCACAACTGCTTTCGCAAATGGCCCATCACCTGCTGACACATCCTTTAAAGCTGGAGTCTGACTTTGCCTCACTCCAGTCCCCATGACTAAATAATATGCTAGTTCCTTTCGTAAAAGGTTTTGCTTTGGTTTGTATGATCCATCCGCATATCCATCAACCAGTCTTTCACTTACAGCCATTTGGATGGCAGAAGCTGCAGGATCGCCAGAAATATCCTTCAGGCCGGTGTAGCCGCTCACCTTCGCCATAGAAACCGTTCCTTGAATGGTTTCGGGCAATCCAACACCAACTGGGTTAGATTCGTCGCCATGCAGCCCGTCAATTCTAACCTTCCACTCTCCAGCCATGGGTGAATTGACGGAAGCCGTCCGATCAGGATAAAGGGCGAACAATAAGCTGATTCCCGAGCTATACTCTGTCCCGTCTGGAGCGACTAAAATGAGATTCACAGGGTTTCCTGTTTGCCCCAGCAATCCGGTTGCATCAATTCGAGCAGAGAGTTGGGAAACTCCTTCTGCGACTGAAAATGAGTAGGTGTTTGACGATAATAATAATGGATTATACTCCACCTCAAAAGGAGATCTCGTGACTGTTGATTTAACATTGCTATTGAATGTTTGATAGGCGTTTACGGTTGTGCCATATTGGTTTCCAAACAGGACAGCATCAAGTGCGGCATAGGCATTCACATAGCCGGTTCCCACTTCCCATGTTTCATAGCCAGGCATATTTGTAGCTGTATCCTGTAAAATTTTCTTGATTTCATCTGGTGACAATGTGGGCTTTGCCTCTAACATGAGTGCAGTAATCCCTGCCACATGTGGTGTTGCCATGGAGGTACCACTCATGGCTGTATAATATGGCAGGTAGGCTGGTTCAATTAGCTCCGCATCTGTTGTTGCACCTAACGTTGAGACGGGGGCTAGAACTCGAGTTGAAATAATATCGACTCCTGGTGCTGTCACACTCGGTTCATCCTTCCATGTCCACGTCTTCCCATCCATTTCAAAGGTACCACCAACTCCTTTTGTCCCTCTTGAAGAAAAATCCGCCAGTGATCCATCTTTTTCTCCGGCAGCCACAGAGATGACCCATGGAGCTTTTGCGTAAGGGTTGTGGGTATTTTCTCCCGGCCCCTCATTCCCAGCTGCGAATAAGACGGTAATGCCACGGTCATGGGCCGCCTTACTGGCTATATTAATCGGATCATTAGGATCAAAGTCGCCTGATGAACCCCAGGAATTTGTAATCACTCGTATATTATATTCAGATTGATGGGTGATAGCATAATCGAAACCGCCAATGCCATCAAGAACAAAGAGGGCTGCACCTGAACCGTAACCTATTAAACTAGCACCTGGAGCAACCCCTTCATATTTCCCATTTGAGCTTTCTCCTGTCCCGCCAACAATACCGGCAACATGCGTACCGTGTCCCGAATTAGAGTCCGTGTTTGGCACATTTTCTACATAAGTGATTGGCAGTAAACTAGGTTCCAAGCTGTTTAAGTTTGTACTGGCCATTACGTTTTGGACTAGGTGACTGCCAAATTGCAGATCTTTATGCGTTCCATCCACACCGCTGTCGTTGATTACCACACCAATCCCTTTTCCTGTTATCGGCAATCCGCCATTAGCCTTTTGCATCGCTGGATCTGTTCGTACTTTATCTACCCCTGTTAAACTGGTCGCATCTGCATTGTAATAAGTGAGCTTACGATTTAAATAAATCGACTTTATTCCCGGAGAAGCAGCTAGTTTATTGATTTGATCCTTCGTAGCAAGTATCCCCGCCATTGGTAAAGCCTTCATTGAAAGTCCTTTGGAGATTCCTAGACTATTTAACAGATTAAGTTGGTCTTTTGTTGGAGCACCCTGTCCATCAAAGGTCACTATGACCTGTAATGGATCTACGGCTGTATCGAGTGCTTTGAGCAATTTACTATCGATGATAGCAGATGTCCCTTCAGCGTTCGCTTTTGATAGACCAGGAATTACAAGTGATACTAGTATGACGAGAGTAAGAAAGACTGATAACCACCTTTTCTTTTTCACATTCCATTCCCCTTTTCTACTAATAGTTGTTAGGTCTATTGTCTAAAAAAGGAGACGATAACACTATTCAGCAAAGGGAGTAATTACCGTAAGAATAAGTACTAATTTGTTTTCGTACTTAAGTTATAGGACATAGTCCTGTTGGTCTTCGTGCCTTCCGCTCCAGTAAGCAGAAAAGGGTCAGGCACCATGTGATGGATTCACATGGTGCCTGACCCCCTTTACAGTTTCCTTTTATGCTAATGGGACGAGCTGGTTTTGGACGGCGTAGATGACGACTTGTGAACGGCTTTTTACGCCGAGTTTTTTGAAGATGTTGCTGACATGGATTTTTACGGTTTTATCACTGATATATAGACTTTGCGCAATCTCTTTGTTATTCATTCCTTTAACCAGACACAAAAGCACTTCTTTTTCCCTTCCGGTCAGCACGGAGTCGGTCTTTTCTTCGACAGGCTCTGCCTTCTGCTGGTGGAAACCCAGGAACTTCTTTGTCATAGCAGGGTGAATAACCGACTGACCATTAGCAACCGCACGGATCGCATCAATGACATGCTGTGAAGGAGCATCCTTCAGAAGATATCCATCCGCCCCTTCGCGGATGGCTGACATAAAGAACTCATCATGATCATGCATAGTCAAAATGAGAATTTTAACAGCCGGATAACGTTCTTTTATCACACTTGTTGCTTCTATGCCATTTTTTTCAGGAATATTAATATCCATTAGAATGACATCCGGTAGAATCTCATCCACCTTCGCAATCGCATCATTCCCATTTACCGCCTCTGCCACTACTTCAATATCGGCTTCCATTCCTACTATGTTTTTAAGACCATCACGCAATACCGCATGATCATCGACTAGCATAAGCTTGATCACGTAAATCACTCCCTTCAATTCCCATTCTTGGTACGGTTAACGTAATCTCTGTTCCCGCTCCTTCTTTACTGTCTACTTGGAGCGAAGCTTGGATTTTCTCCGCCGCCTCATTCATATGCAGGATTCCAAAATGGGGGTGCTGCCTTGCTTTAATCATCGCCTGGAATAATGAAAATCCCTTCCCATTATCCTTAATTTTTAATAGAACATGCTCCTTTTGATAGCTTAATAAAATGTCAATCTTCGTTGCCTCTGCATGCTTAAGGGCATTCTGCATACTCTCTTTGCAGATATCGAATATAATCTTTTCCACCATGGGGCTGAGCTGAAACTCAGGGCCGCGGGTATCAAATGATATGTCCATGTTTGAATCTCGTTGAATCGCGCTGATTTTTGAGGCAATTGCCGACAGCAGACCCACGCGTTCTGTTGGATATGGGCGAAGAGCATAGATCGATTCCCTAACTTCCTTTAAGCTTCTCCTCAGCTTTTCCGTGCTTTCTACCATTAGTCGGAACGAGTCATCTGGCATTTTGGTAAATTTCCGAGTGGCTGTTTCTAAATTCATGATGGCCCCTGCTAATGATTGAGCCACCCCATCATGAATATCACGCGCAATTCGATTTCTTTCTTCTAAAATCAGCCTTTTTTCCTGTTCAGCAAACAGCCATTTCGTCTTAATTAAGACGGCTAACTGATTAGCAAGGGTAGCCGCTGACTGCCTATCTTCTTCCGTAAAGCTTTTTGACCGAACTCTTCCAAAGACAAACATACCAACCAGCTCATTTTCAAGCACTAATGGGGCATATAATAACGACCCCACTTCTTCTGAAAATATTTTGCCCGCAGGCCCCGCGTCCTTTTTCGTATGATGGTAAACGGTTAACTGCCTGGTTTTATCAAACGCCTGAGCCGTTTCATCTGTTAAAATGATTTCATCCATAACTAATCCTGAGGCAAACCTTAGATTCCAACCCTTTTTTTCTCTTTTCCATAAAATCCAGGCATCCACATCTATAAATTCCTGAAGATTATTGGCTAAAAAAGATAACCAATCTGGTGCTGCAATTTTTTTATTAAGTTCTGAAGAGATACTAAATAGTGCCTTTAATTTTGATTTCTCCTTCTTTAAGTTAGCAATAATGGAACTTAATAGCGCAAAGCACACTAATGGAGCAAAAAAGAAAAAGAACGAAAAGACATCAATTTCTCCTCTATTTTGATTTCCAAGAAAATAAAAAAGGACCAGGTATCCATATGAAAGTAGGAAACTATTCAATTCCTGCAGCGTTTTCCGCTTCCATATACGGAAGTTATAGAGCTGAGGTCTAATCGTAAGCAATACATCAACAATTAAATTATTAACAAGATAAAAAGGCAGGATAAGCAGGCTAAAGTGAAGAACTCCTTGCAAGAATCTTGACTGTAGTTCAATTGTTAAAAATGATAAAAACCATTGACTGATTAAGTGTGCAGTATAAAAACTGATAAGTAGCAAGGCAGGATTAAAAAACACAATCCTGAGCGGTCTTCTTTTATATAGATTAATCATTGCCACGATACATCCATAGGAAAGAATTGTATATGAAAGGCCATCCATTACATAAATGGCATACACGAGTGGAAAGGAAATCGTAACGGTGCCTTTCCAAACTGGCAATGGAAAAAACTCGACAATCAGAAGAAAAACAACTAATAAAGCAAGAATCATTGTTTCATTGGGTGCCGTTATTTTTACTAGTCCAAATTGGATAAAGATCCAAATGCCAATAAGGGAGATACACAGTAAAAAGTACCTGGATAACCGTTCCTTTTTTTGCGAATTGGACGAATTATTCATTCATTTCTCTCCTTCATCCGCTTTTGATTTGATATCTAAATTTTCTGTTAATTACTTTTAGTTTAATGGATATATTCTATAAAAACAATAAAAGAGGACCCATGATGATAAAATCAATCTAAAATTTCCCAATAATACAAAGAAAAACCCAGACCGGTCCAATGAAACACACTGACCGATACTGGGCCAAACCGTTTCCGGCTTGTAAAATGATTATGGCACAGTTTCCCTTTTTTTTATATTTGCTAAAAGGATTATTCTTCTCTACTACCTTTGTATTAATGAGTACAAGTCTATGGTTAGGGTCCTAAATTCAACTGGTTTTATCCACAAAATCACCCAAATATTGTCACCCGTTTGTCACTCTATCAACCAATAATTATAGTAAACTAAAATTATAAACCATACCTTATACTCTATTGTGAATATCTTCACAAACCAACCATCTATTTTAAGAGGTGAAATTATGAAATATGATCTAGTTCTCCTGCATGCACCCAGTGTGTACGACTTTAGGAAAAATGCTTTGCTTGCAGGCCCAATAAGTGATGTTGTTCCGTCATCACCTGTTTTTGAAATGTATCCCATTGGACTGACAAGTATTGCAGATTACCTTGAAAGATATGGCCTGCGGGTAAAGATCATCAATATTGCCAATCGGATGCTGATGAATTCATCATTTGATGTCGAAGCAAAATTAAGCAAAATCCAAACAAAAGCATTCGGAATTGACCTTCATTGGCTCCCGCATGCACATGGCAGTATTGAACTTGCCAAAATAGTAAAAACCCTTCATCCGCAAACACCCATCATTTTTGGCGGGTTATCAGCCACCTATTATCATAAAGAGTTAATTGACTATCCATTTATCGACTTTGTTATGCGTGGCGACTCTACCGAAAAGCTGATGCTTCTCCTGATGAACAAAATTGAGGCAAGGAACACTCATTATGCTGACATACCCAATTTAACCTGGAAAAAAGGCAGTGAGTACGGCTACAATCCAATTACGTATGTACCAAAGGATTTAGATGATATAGACGTTCCTGGCTATCGCTACACCATTCGCTCCGTTTTCAAATACCGAAATTTCCTTGATCCGCTTCCTTATAACGGATGGCTTCAATATCCTAACACAGCGCTGTTAACAGCGAGAGGATGTACACAAAACTGTTTGATTTGCGGGGGATCAAGAGAGGCTTATGATCAAAACTGTAACCGCAATTCACTTGCCCTACGATCACCAAAAAAGTTGGTGGAGGACATTCAATTTATTTCACGGTTTAGCCGCGCACCCATTTTCATTCTTCACGATCTTCGACAGGGTGGTCGTGAATATGTAAATGAGTTTTTTAGCCGCCTTAAAAAAATCAACCTAAAAAATGAAATCGTCTTTGAACTGTTCCAGTATGCCGACGAAGAATTTTTCAAGCAAATGAATGAAAGTGTGCCCAAGTATAGTATTGAAATCACCCTTGAGACACATGATGAGAAAATTAGGCGTTACAATGGGAAGTTCAGTTGTACCAATCAAAAGGTCATAGCCACCCTTAACTTTGCTCTAAAGAATGGCTGTAAAAAAATCGATTTGTTCTTCATGGTGGGGATCCCTGGACAGACGTACCAAAGTGCCATCGAAAACATCGATTTCTGTGAAACGATTCATCTGGCCTGCCATCAGGACCCAAGAGTCTATTTCTTTGTGGCGCCGCTTGCTCCATTCCTAGATCCTGCAAGCCCTGCTTTTGAACATCCAGAGCTTCATGGCTATAAAAAATTCTGCCACACCCTTGAAGATCACCGCACAGCGATCACTCAGCCTTCCTGGAAGCATATGCTTAGCTATGAAACAAAGGATATGACCAGGGATGATATCGTGAATGCCACCTATGAATCTGCTAATAAATTAAACGAGTTCAAGCTACAATATAATCTAATTGATCAAGAGGGATATCAAGAAATCAAAGGGAAAATTGAGAAATCAATGGCCTATATAGAAAAAATCGACCATGTGTTGGCCCTCCCTAAGGGAAATCAGGCAGCGGAATTGGTTAAAATTCAACAGGAGATAGAAGAGTTAAATAAATACAGTATTTGCGGAAAGAATGAGCTAAAGTGGGAGGTTCAAAAGAATTATGCCAATTTCTTTTCACTCGCTTTAGTGGGATTAGAGCAGCTTTATCAGGATTACTCCAACATCATTCGAGCGAAATTAAGTCCAAAACAAAGGTTTCAATTTACACTTGATGCAGAGCGTCAAAAATTAAAAGTATAAAGAATGAAAAAAAGGGGTTCAATCCCCTTTTTTAATGCCCTCCTAAATAGGCAGCTCTTATTTGGTCTGATTGGCTCAGCTCTTCAGCGGTACCTGCAGCCACTATTTTTCCTGTCTCGATGACATAGGCACGGTCAGCAATGGATAATGCCATATTCGCATTTTGCTCAACTAGTAATACGGTCGTTCCTTGCTGATTGATTTCCTCAATGATTTTAAAAATGGTTTTTACCAACAATGGAGCAAGACCCATGGATGGCTCATCTAATAGCAAAAGGCGCGGCCTAGCCATTAATGCACGACCCATCGCAAGCATTTGCTGCTCCCCACCTGAAAGTGTGCCCGATTGCTGCTTACGGCGCTCTTCCAATCGTGGGAAAAGCTGATAGACTTTTTCAAAATCCTCACGAATGCCTTTTTTGTCTTTTCGTAAATAGGCACCTAATTCTAAATTTTCCTCAACGGACATATTTTGAAATACTCGACGCCCTTCAGGAACCTGAGAAATTCCTCTCTTAACGATTGATTGGGCAACCTTCCCAGCTACGTGTTCATTTTCAAACACGATTTCTCCGTTTTTTGGCTTCAGGAGCCCAGAAATCGTTTTTAAAAGCGTACTTTTACCCGCACCATTTGCCCCAATCAGTGTGACGATTTCTCCTTGATTGATCTCGAGGGAAACTCCCTTCAATGCATGAATATTTCCGTAATAGACATTCATATCCTTTATTTTTAGCATATTAAGAGACCTCCTCGCCAAGATACGCTTCGATGACTTTCGGATTATTTCTGATTTGTTCTGGGGTACCATTAGCAATCAATTGACCATGGTCAAGGACATAGATTCGCTCACAAACTCCCATCACTAGGAGCATGTCATGTTCAATTAATAGAATGGTTAATGAAAATTTCTCGCGAATAAGAGCGATTAAATTCATCAATTCTTCCGTTTCCTGCGGATTCATACCAGCTGCCGGTTCATCTAAGAGCAATAACTTTGGATTCGCAGCCAGTGCTCTAGCAATTTCAAGACGGCGCTGCTGTCCATATGGTAAGTTCTTTGCTTTCTCATGTAATACATCGTCAAGCTTAAAGATTTTTAAAAATTCAATCGCCTTTTCTTCCATCTCCTTCTCTCCAGAAAAGTGGGAAGGGAGGCGAAGAATGGAGCTGAAAATGGAATGCTTAGACTGAGAATGATAAGCAACCTTTACATTATCAAGTACGGATAATTCACTAAACAATCGGATATTCTGGAAGGTACGGCTGATTCCCTTTTTCGTAATCCGATAAGGAGCTAGACCGTTCAATTTTTCTCCCTCTAATGAAATGCTTCCTTCAGTCGGAACATACACACCTGTTAGCAGGTTAAAAAAGGTTGTTTTTCCGGCACCGTTTGGGCCAATTAAACCGACAAGTTCACCCTGTTTTAATTCCAGGTTTACATCAGACACCGCCTTCAATCCGCCAAATCGGATTCCTGCACTTTCAACCTTAAGCAACTGTGTTTTTGCTGCCATGCTGTACTCCTCCTTTAGCGGATTTACCCGTTTTAAATAAAGATGTAATTTCCTTTGTGCCCATTAATCCTTGTGGACGGTAAAGCATCATCACGATTAACACCAAGCTATAGATAACCATCCTTACCTCTGGATAGTTTTGAAGATAGGTAGAGATGATGGTCAACAGGATGGTAGCAATGACAGCACCAGACATACTGCCTAAACCACCAAGTACAACGAAAATTAAAATATCAAAAGACTTTAAGAATCCAAAGTTGGTTGGTTGGATAATATAAAAGTTATGTGCAAAAAGAGCACCAGCAATTCCCGCGAAAAAGGCCCCAAGCGCAAAGGCAGCTACTTTATAATAAGTAGTATTAATCCCCATCGCATCGGCAGCAATTTCATTTTCTCTAATGGAGATACAGGCTCTTCCGTGTGTAGAGTTGGTGAAGTTGGCAATGACAATAATCGTCAATACGACACAGCCAATCAACCACGGCCATGTGGTCAAATGAGATACAGTCATCCCGCTGGCTCCACCTACATAATCAATATTTAAAAAGACAATCCGAACAATTTCACCAAAACCAAGAGTAGCAATGGCTAAATAATCTCCTCTTAAACGGAGGGTAGGGATCCCAATGATTAGACCTGCTACTGCTGCTGCTAATCCACCGACTACTAATGCTACTGGAAACGGCATACTTAATTTCATCGTCATAATCGCAGATGCATAGGCACCCACTGCAAGAAACCCAGCATGTCCAATGGAAAACTGGCCAGTAATCCCGATAATCAAGTGAAGACTTACCGCTAAAATAATATTAATTCCCATAAAAAACAGTGTATTTACATAAAATTGATTGAGTGTTCCGCCTGTAATTAAAAATTGCATCACTACTGCAAAAACAACGGCTAAAACGATTGAAGTCCAAAAAAACTTTGCCTGTTTAAAAATAGTCATCGTAGAAGCCTCCCCCTATACCTTTTCCCTGACATTTTTACCAAATAAGCCTGCTGGTTTGAAGATTAAAATTAAGATTAGGACAATGAATGCAACTCCATCACGCCATAAAGAATAGCCTGCCGCACTAACAAACGCTTCAATTGTACCTAAAACTAACCCGCCTGCCATCGCTCCAGGAATAATTCCGATTCCGCCTAAAACAGCAGCAACGAAGGCTTTCAGTCCTGGAATAATCCCCATCAGCGGTTCAATCTTTGTATAGTACATTCCAAAAATAACCCCAGCTGCACCTGCTAGAGCAGAACCGATAGCGAAGGTAGCAGAAATGGTGTTATTGACGTTAATCCCCATCAATCTTGCTGCATCCATATCATGAGAAACAGCACGCATTGCTTTTCCAATTTTCGTTTTATGAACAATGAATTGCAGAAGAATCATTAAGACGATGGATGTTCCTAAAATAAGGATGGATTGTCCACTAATTTTTACACCAAACACATCTAAGCTCTTGATTGGGACCAAATTACTTGGATATGCTTCTGGCTGTGCACCACGCGCATAAATCGTTCCATATTCGATAAACAAGGACACACCAATGGCGGTAATCAAGGCCGCAATCCTTGTCGCGTTTCTTAAAGGTTTGTACGCAATCCGTTCAATCAACACCCCAAAAATCGCACATGCTACCATGGAGATAACTAAGGCAGGAAAAAATCCTAAATCTAAAATAGTAATAGAATAAAAGCCTATAAATGCACCGACCATGAATACGTCCCCATGGGCAAAGTTAATCAGTTTGACGATACCGTATACCATTGTGTATCCAAGGGCGATTAATGCATAAATGCTCCCCAGGGATATTCCGTTGACTAATTGTTGTATAAATTGTTCCATGTCCAAACACTCCCTTAAAAGGACTTCAACTTGCTCTTAAAATGGGAATAGGGAGACATCCATTCTCCCTATTCATTTGCCCATTATAAAATTGGATTAAGGATTTACCTTCACTTTGAATTGTTGTTCACCGTTTACGTACTCAAGGATAACGGCTGCTTTGATTGGATCGTGATTTTTATCAAGCTTCATCTTTCCTGATACAAGCTCAAGTCCATCAGTTTCTGCAAGTGCCTTCTGAATTTTCTTAGAATCACTGCTTCCTGCACGCTTAATCGCATCAGCAATAAAGTACACAGTATCATAACCTAAAGCATTGAAAGCATCCGGTGATTTACCATCATATTTCGCTTTGAATGCTGAAACAAAGTCTTGTACTTTCTTGTCACTATCACCTGATGAATAGTGGTTTGTAATAAACGTATTCTTTAATGGATCCGCGCCGCCAGCAATTTTTACTAGAGTAGGAGAATCCCAACCGTCGCCACCCATAAGTGGTACATTTAGACCAATTTCACGAGCTTGCTTAATGATTAGGCCCACTTCTTCATAGTATCCAGGAATGAATACATATTCTGGATTCGCCGCTTTGATATTTGTTAAAGTAGCATGAAAATCTGTATCCTTTGCCACGTATGCTTCCTCTTTTACAATTTTCCCACCGTTTGCCTTAAATGCCTTCTTGAACGCATCTGCAAGTCCCTTTGCATAGTCACTTGAGCTGTCAATAAGGATCGCCGCATTCTTTACCTTTAATTCTTTTGCTGCAAAGTTCGCTGCAACTGTACCTTGGAATGGGTCGATAAAGCATGTACGGAAAACAAAGTCACTTACTTTTCCATCTTTATTTGTAATAGTAGGGTTTGTACCTGTTGGAGTAATTAATGGAATCTTATTATCCTGCGCAATTTGTACCTGTGCAAGCGTATTTGTACTTGTTGCCGCACCGATGATTGCTGCAACCTTGTCTTGTGTGGCTAATTTAAGTGCACCACTTGTTGCTTCTGATGCCTCTGATTTATTGTCAAATGTAACAAGTTTTAGTTTCTTACCATCAATGCCTTTTTTATTGATTTCTTCAATTGCAAGATCGATACCTTCTTTTTCTGATTGACCGTAAGAAGCTACTCCGCCTGAGAGCTCAAGGTTGGCTCCAATTTTAATTGTATCTCCTCCACCATCACCACTAGTAGTCGAGTTACATCCTGCCATTACGCCTGCTGCTACCATAAATGACATAAAAACACCAGCTAATTTTTTCTTTCTCATGGCTTTACCCCCTGTTTTTTTAAAAAATTTTCCCAAGATAGTTGCTCTACTGTTTGCAATAAAGATAATATTCTGAAAACATTGTACAAAATATTCGGAGGTTCGTCTAGTAGGAAAGTCCATTATTTTAAAATAATTTTGAAAATAAAGAAAACTAATCTTTTCCAGCCCTAAAAGGCTTTACTTCGGTAAAGTGAATAGAAAATTACTTTTAAGTTGAAAGTAACACGGCAAATGAATTATTTTGTCTAAATATGATTCTTTCCTCTGCTAATGTGAAAAAGAGATTCCTGTAAGGGAATCTCCTTCTTCTAATTATTATACTAATTCTTTCTTTTTGGTTTCCTTTCCCAAAACGAAAACGGCCAATGCACCAATAAGGATTGAAATACAGAAGATTGTAAAGATCGTGGAAATCGCTACTTTTTGTGCAACAAGATTTCCTACTAACAATGGTCCTAAAACGCCGCCAATTCGTCCAAAGGAAGCTGCCATTCCTGTTCCTGTCCCACGAATAACCGTTGGGTATTGTTCAGGAGAATACGCGTACAGACCACCCCAAGCCCCGAGGTTAAAGAAGGATAACAGAATGCCTGCTGTCATTAACAGTGCCGTCGACTCGGCTGTTCCAAAGAAGTACGCACTAATGGCCGTTCCAATTAAATAAACAACCAATACAAACTTACGGCCGAATTTTTCAATAAACCAAGCTGCTGTAAAATAACCTGGTAATTGGGCAATTGTCATAATCAGCACATATTCAAAGCTTTTGATTAAGCTAAATCCTTTCATGACCATAACACTTGGCAGCCATAGAAACATTCCATAGTAAGAGAAGACTACACAAAACCAAACAATCCATAACATGGCCGTTTGACGGCTATGTTCTTTAGACCAAAGCTTTGCGAAGCTTTCCCATGCTGAGATTTTTTCTTTTTTCTTAATCGCCTCAAAGCGAGGTGAATCAGGGAGACCCATTCGCAAATAAAGTGCATAGAAAGCAGGAAGGGCACTGATAAATAAAGCTACCTGCCAGCCAAACTTTGGAATCACGAAATACGATATGATGGCTGCAATCAACCAACCGGCTGCCCAGAAGCTTTCCAACAGCACAACTATTCTGCCGCGCTTTTCAACTGCGACACTTTCTGATACGAGGGTAGAGGCTACAGGTAGCTCTCCGCCTAAACCCGCACCAATAATAAACCTAAACACTAAAAAGACAGCTAATGTGGAAGCAAATGCGGATGCTCCACTACCAACTGAAAATAACAATAAGGTAATGATAAAAACACTTTTCCTTCCAATTCGGTCAGCCATTAAGCCAAAAATGAGTGCCCCAACAGCCATACCAATCGAGTTGATACTGCCAATCCAGCCCATTTGTTCAGGCGTTAACTCCCATTCCACCTTTAAGGCAGCAATAATGAAGGAGAGCATTCCAACATCCATTGCATCAAACATCCAGCCCATCCCGGCGATTCCGAGCAGCCTTCTTTCTGATATTTCTTTTTTGTTTTTCATATTGTTCCCCCTATGTTAATGCCTACACTTACATTATTACCCAAATTCTACTTCTTTAGGTATACAATGTAATCTAGTAATCAACTGTATTTTAACAAGTGTCTTTACACTTGTCACCAAAAAAATACAACAGGTAACAATTCTCTACAAAAAAATAAGAGAGAATGCAAAAAGCACTCTCTCTTACTAAAATAAATTAGTGGATCCAAGCTCCGTCTTTACCTAGCTTATATCCGCCAATTGTTGTATCTGCTGCCATGATACCGTTGCTGTATAGGTAATACCATTTATTAGAAACCTTTACCCAACCAGTTGCCATTGCACCATTTGCCTTTAAATAGTACCAATGATTATTGTCTTTCACCCAGCCTGTTAACATAGCGCCGTTTTGAGACATAAAGTACCAAACACCATTAACTTTTGCCCAGCCTGTTACCATCTTTCCAGTAGTTGGATATAGATAGTACCATTTTTTACCATATTTAACCCAACCAAGATTAGCTGAATTTTTAGTTAGGTAGTACCAATCGTTTCCATCTTTCACCCAACCGTTACCAGTTAGCCAAGCACCGCTAGTGGAAAGAATATAGTTCGACTTACCTTCTTTTAATAGACCAGTTACCATTGCACCTGACTTTTTGTCAAGGAAATACCATTTTCCTCCAACGTATACCCAGTCTGTTTGCATTGCACCTGATTTGTCAAGGAAGTACCACTTACCGCCATCGTTTAACCAACCAGTTTGCATTGCGCCTGTTTCTTTATTAAGGAAGTACCACTTGCCGCCATCGCTTAGCCAATCAGTTTGCATTGCACCTGACTGCTTGCTAAAGAAGTACCAAGTACCACCAATTATGTTCCAACCAGTTACCTTTTTGCCGTCTTTAATGTAATACCAAAGACCATCCATTTGTACCCAGCCATTTTGAGAAATAGTCACTGAGAACGGAGATTGATTTCCGTTATCATCCGCAACCACACCATTCAATGTTGTTATACCTGAACCTGTAAGAAGCGCATTGAATACAAAAACTGGAAGAACAGCCTCACTTGGTACAGTAACGCCTAGGTTCTCTGCCCAGTTTGACACTTTCGCGCTGTCTAATGTCGCCACGTGATCCGCAAACTTAACATCTGTTAAATCAGAATAGAATGCAGAATCTCTTGAAAAAATAGATACAGTTGTTGCCGTTTTAGAAGTTAATTTAATTGACTCAAATAAATCTTCAAGCTCATATCCAGCTAAATTAACATCGAATTTGTTCGTGCCAGTTTTTCTTGCTGTTAGTTCTTTACCGTTTGCAGTTAATGAGAGGCTATCAACATTAACAGGTGTACCTTTTGAAACATTTAATAATTTAGTTGCACTAAACACTAAAGTTATATTTTCCTTATTAGTACCAAAGTCAACTACTGCTTGACCCGTAACTTTGTTGTTTACTGGATACAAGAACTCACGAATTGTACTAAGAGCCACGCCATCCTGCTGTGAATCTAACTCACCTAACAGGTCTGCCACGACTAATTCAACCTTATTATTAACAACTGGAATAGCTTCATCTGGTAAATCTAATGCACTCGCACCTATCCCTGAGATTGACTTTGCCCCATTTGGCGTTTCAATGGAGATTTTCTCCACCTTGTCTGTTTCACTTAAATTATTCTGAGTTTTAAGGTCATCAATATTAACAACAAGAGCGTTATTAACACTATTAACCTTGTATTCTTTTCCACTAATAGTAACGGTTGCACTATACGTAGAAGCAGCTTGAACTGCATTCTGCGGAAGCACTGCTACCAATAACAAGAAAAGAAGACTTGTAATGGCTAGAACTTTTTTCACTGTAATCCTCCTGACGAATCTATGTATTTTTTCAAAAATTCACTAGCTTGCTAGCGCACTAAAGAAATAATACTATTATTTTACATAAAAATACCATCTATGACAATAAATTTAGACATTTTATCCTATTTTAAAAATTATATTAATGAATATGTGCCATTGCTTGATTCATTAGTGTACTTCTTCTTTGATTCTTCACACTCACATAATGGCTTTTTATCGGCTCAGCTACCTTCGTGCTATATCCTGAATTTTCCAATTCTTTTACAAGTGCATTATAAATATAGTAAAATGAATTATCAGTAGTAGCTTCTAGATTCTTTGCTGCGCCCGTATATTTTGAATAAAAGTAGAAGTAAGAAATATCTTCTCCGTTTGCCTTCTTTGATTGATATTCACTGAATGCATAGGAGAGGAGATTATTCAGCTTTCCATCAGCCTGACCTTCAAGGTTCTCAAACACCGGTTGATACTTTGCCAGGATGTCAGCTTCTGTTAATTTTTTTGGTTTTACAACAACGACTGAGGCCGGCTTACTGCTAGTAGCTACAACACTCGTCTTATTAGCTACCGCTGTTGCTGAACCAGCATTTTCACCAGTTTGATTCGCACTTTGATTCGCACTTTGGCTTGTATTATCTTCACTTTGAGTCGAGTCTTCCGTGCTATTTTCATCAGGTAATTGGATCTGGTAATCACTTTTCACAATTTCTTCTACTTTTGTATCAGCTGTTTTATATTCCTTTACATTAAGAAAATAATAAAGGGCACCGCCTCCTGCGGCTAACACTAAAACAAAGATACTTAAAAAAATCCTCCACTTTTTCACAATCGTTCCACCTTTGTTTTTCATTAAATTATCCTTATCTACATTATCATAATTTGGTATTTAAACGACAAATTTTTTACTAACTGGAAAAATTTACGACAATTTTCACCCTAATCTTCACTGTTTTTCATTGACTTATAGGCATTTTTATCTAAATATTAAAGTACTAGTTGTATAGGGGCCTTTACTACTTCCTAATTCTATAAAACTATTTATTTTCAAAAGTTGAAAAGAGGATGATTATGAAAAGAGAAACATACCTTCTATTTGGAGCACTCATTACTGCTGTTCTAATCTCCCTTGGTTCACCAAGTATCCGTGCAAAAGCTATAGAACAACCTAACCTTCAGATGGCCGTTATGAGTGATATACATGTTATTAGCAAAAATCCGAACAACCATTTTAAACAGGCATTAACCTCCTTGCAGGGGGTAGCTCCTGATTATGATGCCATTGCCATTGTTGGGGATATGACTGATAGTGGGTCAGAAGCCGATTATCAACTCTTTAATCATCTCCTAGAAACCTATAAAAACCCTTCGGCTGAGCAGTTGCTCTCCATAGGAAATCACGAATACTTTGAATCTTACCTAGATAGAAATTCCACTGTGACTGACGAAATGTTACAGTCCAGGTTCATGAACTATAATAGCGATTCACCTACTAGCATTTATTACGATAAGTGGATTAAAGGTTATCATTTTATTTCCTTAGGCGGGGAACTTTCTCCTAGAACTCTACTTCCTTATAGTAGTAGTAATCCTGGTACACATGATTGGGCATATATTTCAGACCAACAATATGAGTGGCTAGAACAAACCTTAGCAATCAACGCAACCAACAACAAACCTATATTTGTCTTTTTACATCAGCCTATTACCAACACCGTGTATGGAAGTATTAACTGGAATGCTGGGTTTGACAGCGAAAGATTGTTGGTTATTTTGAAAAAGTATCCTCAAGCCATTTTGTTCTCAGGTCATTCTCATTATCTAATAAATCACCCAAAAAGTATTTACCAAGACGGGTTTACCATGGTTAATACTAGTTCCGTAGAATACACCTGGTATGAGGGCGGCCGGGTACCCGACTTTTCTCAAGGGTTTTTGGTAAATGTTTATAATAACCGAGTGGAACTAAAGGGCCTAGAATTCAGCAACGATACCTTGATTCGGACAGCTACCATTCCCATTCCTTATAAGGAAGCTGCTAAGGATACAACGACACCATCTTTTACAGGGAATTCAAATCTAGCTGTTTCAGACCTTGAAACGACGAGTTGTACTCTTTCATGGAATCAAGGGCAGGATGACACTGTCGTCGACCGCTACATCATTAAAGAGGGAGGAGAAGTGGTTCGCACCGTTTATTCATCCTTCTGGAAGCCAGACGAAAAAGTATCTGTTACACTCAACAATTTAGCTCCCGATTCTACTCATATGTACGAAGTGTACGCCATGGACGCCTATGATAACCTAAGTGATACCCCTATAAAAATCACTTTTACAACCAAGCCGCTACTGGGTTGGTACCAAAAGGATCATACTTGGTATTACTATACAAGTGAGGGGAAAATGAAAACTGGCTGGCTGTTTGATCAAAATCATTGGTATTACTTGGATTCAACCGGTGCCATGAAAACTGGTTGGGTATTCATTAATGGCCGATGGTATGACTTCGACTCATCAGGTTTGATGAAAACGGGGTGGGTAAAGGAATCTAATCAGTGGTATTATTTAGAACCAAGCGGGGCCATGAAGACAGGTTGGCTCTTCAGTGGAAACAAATGGTACTTCTTGGATCCGAACGGATTCATGAAAACAGGTTGGCTCTTCAGTGGGAACAAGTGGTATTACCTTGAGAGTACCGGAGCGATGAAAACAGGATGGCTTGCACTGGGAAGTCAGTGGTATTACCTTAAGACAGATGGCACCATGACGACCAACTCGTATTTGATTGCTGGAAAATGGTACTACTTTGCTTCAAATGGAGTATGGAAACACTAATACTAACGTAAAAAGCCTCCGTAGTGAAATACTAGCGGAGGCTTCTTGTTTTAGTCCATGGCATTTTCTACATTTTTAAACTGATTATAAAACATTTGGTGGTATCGTCCTTGCGCTGTCATTAGTTCATCATGGCTGCCTTTTTCAATAATCTTTCCTTGATCAATGACCATGATGGTATCGGCATCACGAATGGTATTTAAGCGGTGGGCAATAATAAAGCTGGTTCGGTTTTCCATCAAAGAGAGCAAGGCTGCTTGTATATGAAGTTCTGTTCTCGTATCAATACTGCTTGTGGCTTCATCTAAGATTAGTAAGGACGGTTTGGCTAAAATCACCCTCGCAATTGCTAATAACTGCCGTTGCCCCTGACTTAAATTTCCTCCATTTTCTGATAGAGCCGTCTCATACTGCTGTGGCAGCCGCTTAATAAATCCATCTGCATTAGCCATTTTTGCCGCTTGCTCTATTTCTTCATCGGTAGCATCCGGCTTCCCATATTTAATGTTGTCTTTGATCGTACCTGAAAACAAATACGTATCCTGAAGCACAAATCCAAAGCATTTCCTCAGACTATCTCTTGTATATTCACGAATATCCCGGCCATCAAGGAGAATTCTCCCGTCCGTCACATCATAAAATCGGGTCAGCAGATTCACAATCGTTGTTTTCCCAGCTCCTGTTGGCCCAACTAAGGCAGTACTGCTGCCAATATTGGCTTCAAAACTAACATTTTTTAAAATTGGCACATCAGACCTGTAACCAAAGCTGACATTTTCAAATACGACATGACCTTTTGGATTTTCCAATATGACAGCCGATGGAAGGTCCGCAGTCTCTTCCTGCTCATCCATGACTTCAAATACCCGTTCCGCCCCAGCCACACCAGATTGCAAAATATTAAAGATGTTAGCCAAATCATTTAGCGGTCTAACAAATTGTCGGGAATAGGTAATAAAGCTGGCAATCGCTCCAACTGTAATTAAGCTTTTAACTGCTAGGACGCCGCCAATAACAGCTACAATGGCAAAACCAAGGTTGTTGATGACATTCATGATCGGCATCAGGAAGCCCGACCAGATTTGTGCCTTTAAGCCAACCGCACGGAGCTTTTCATTGACCACATCAAACTCTTCAATAACCTTCTCCTCATGATTAAAGGCTTTGACTACTTCAATTCCAGAAATAGTCTCCTCAATGTGTCCATTTAATGTGCCTAACTGGATTTGTTGATTCTTAAATAACACGCTTGTTCGTTTGGCAATCGTCCTTGTTAGTAAAAAAACAAGCGGTACCGTTAATAAACTAGCTACCGTTAACAATGGACTTAAAATTAACATCATGATTAGAGAACCGCTAATAATCATCAGTCCCGACATGAGCTGTGTGGTCGATTGGGAAATCGTATTGCTCACATTATCGATGTCATTGGAAAGTCTGCTCATGAGTTCTCCATGTGTCCTTGAATCAAAAAAAGAAACGGGGAGCTTTTGCAACTTTTGAAACAAAGCCTCTCGCAATCGTTTCACCACTCGTTGAGCCACGCCAGCCATCAGCCATCCTTGTAAAAAAGTAAGAATGGCATCCGCCACATACGCACAGGTGAGGACGATAATCATTACTTCTAACAGATTAAAATCCACTTTCCCGGATTTTAGGGTCATAGCATCTACCGATTTTCCAATAAGGAACGGAGCAAGTAGCATCAGAACAGAGTCAATTAAAATAAAAGTAAAAATAAGGGTCAGCATCTTCTTTTCATTTCCAAAGTAATGCCAAAGTCGCTTTAATGTCCCTTTAAAATTTTTAGGTTTCACCACGGGACCACGGCGGTGGCCCGCGCCAACACCACCAGGTCTAATTGGCGGCGGGGTAGGGGTGGTGTTCCCAGTCTGTGCATTTCCTTGTGACATCTTACAACCCCTCCTTGCCGATTTGAGATTGGTAGATTTCCTGATACACTTTACACGTCTCAATTAGCTCCTGATGGGTGCCAACCCCAACTAATTCTCCGTGATCAAGAACAACAATTTTATCGGCATCCATGATAGAGGTAATCCGCTGGGCAATTAGTAAACAGGTAAGCCCTTTAGCATACTTTTTTAAGGCTGCTTTGATTTTCGCCTCCGTTGCTACATCCACGGCACTTGTACTATCATCAAGGATTAAAATCTCCGGTCTTTTTATTAACGCTCTGGCAATCGAAATCCGCTGTTTCTGTCCGCCGGAAAAATTAACCCCGCCTTGGCCAATTCTTGTGTGATACCCTTCAGGTGAAGCATTGATAAAGTCGTGCGCTCCAGCCATTGATGCTGCGGCTACCATTTCTTCCTCGGTTGCATCCTCTTTTCCCCAGCGGAGATTTTCCGCCACACTTCCCGAGAATAAGATGTTTTTCTGCGGAACAATGGCAATTTTCTCCCTTAGCTTCTTGGGATTTACACGTTGAATGTTTTCACCATCTACTTTTATTGTTCCACTGGTGACATCGTAAAAGCGGGGAATGAGTCCAACCAAGGTACTTTTCCCTGAACCAGTTGAACCAATGATTCCAACCGTTTCTCCAGGATGGATGGTGAGATTAATATGTTTTAGAATGGGTTCACCTGTTGTTCCTTCGTATACAAAGGTAACATCTTCAAAATCAATTCTTCCTTTTTCCGTTTGACTATGAAGGTCCTCCTGATTCCAGGTAAAGGAATCTTCTAGTAAAAATACTTCGTCGATTCTCCCTGCTGAGGCCTTTGCCCTGACAAACATATTGAATACCATGGAAATCATCATCAAAGAAAATAAGATTTGGGTCATATAGTTGGTAAAAGCAATAATATGGCCAACCTGAATTTCTCCGGAATCCACGCCTAACCCACCGATCCAAAGGACGACAACAATGCCCAGATTGACTGTCAGCATGATCGCCGGGCTAAAGGTGGCCATAAGGCGGCTAGCTGTGACAGATTGATCCTTAAAATGATCATTCGCCTTGCTGAATTTACTAATTTCTACATCAAAACGATTAAAGGCCTTTACCACACGAACCCCTGATAGATACTCCCTCATTACAGAATTCACCCGATCCAATGCCGTTTGTACCTTGGAAAATAGGGGGAATCCTAATTTTAAGTTAAAAATAATTAATAGAGCTACAATAGGCACTACCACAGCTAACACAACGGATAAATGCAAATTCAACCGCGTCGCCATTATTAAGCCGCCAATCGCTAAAAGCGGGGCTTTTACAAAAATCCGCATCAAACCATTAACGAATACCTGCACTTGTGTCACATCGTTTGTCAGACGAGTAATTAAGGACGCGCGGTCAAATTTATCGAGGTTTTTAAACGAAAGGGATTGGATTTTTTTAAATAAATCGGACCTTAATTCTGTTCCAAAGCTTTGTGAAACAATGCTCGCTAAGATACTCCTTGTTGATGCACTTACTGCACCAAAGGCAGTGATCAGGAGCATCAGTCCGCCCATTTTTAATACATAATGAATGTCCCTATTCGCTACTCCTTCATCAATGATCTTTGCCATAATCGTGGGCTGCAGCAAGTCACTAACCGCCTCAAAAGTGAGAAATAAGACAGCTAAACAAAAGGTTTTCCAGTACTTTTTTATGTATTTTGAAAGAAACTTCATGATTCCACCCCAACCCGTCAGCCAACTTTAATAAAGCTATTATAATTTCGAACTCCTTTAATAAACAAATAATTAGACTCTAGAAATATTGGGATAAAAAAAAGAGACTGGAATGTCAGTCTCTCGTTTAATCATTTTATTCTTGAACTGGGCTGAATTCGTGGACCCATACGCGCATTTGCGGCAGCCATGGCATTCCTGGGTGGATGCTTAGGATGCTTTGTTTGTATTCTTCCACATTGTTGAAGCCCTCGCGGCGAGCATCATTGTCTGTTAGTTCGCCTAAGCTTTGTGAGTAAACCTTATCAACCACGAATTGACGGCCTTCAAGGGTCATAATTTCACCTGGATCAGCATATCTTCCATTTCTGCGAGTCGCTGTCTTTTCACCAGCTAAGACCTTTTTCACGTCTTCTTCCATTGTCACTAAACGCTCAACGGAACAACTCTTTGGCGGTAATGTTTGATTATCATTCTGTGTCATCTATTTATCCTCCTTTTACCAATTCATTTTCTTATATTAACACTATTGTTAAATGAATAAAAGGAAGGTGGGAGTTTTACCCGTTTAAATCTCTTTTTTTATAAAAAGCAAAGGTACCATACGTAAGGACCGCAGTGATAAGGAGTGATAAAACAACAAATACAGCCTCCAGCCCATCACCAACCATCATATGTTTTGCTTCAAAATATTTGAAAGGGGTCAGGTATTTAAGAGCGTCCAGATCCTCATTTAAGTCAATCACAACCGAGAGGACAAATGTAAGCAAAAGAATGGCTGTAGCCAAGGATGCTGCTGTTTTCGGCCGCTTTTTAAAGGCAGAAATGGCACTGCCAATGACCATATACAACAGTTGCAAAATAAACATGCCCAGCATGGTTATCGCGATATCCCCGTTTATCTTTTCACCGTCGCTGACTTTCCCGACAATGACGACCGATGATGCAAACGTAACGAGATTAAAAATGGCGATATTCGTGAAGGCAGCCAAAAGCTTGGCCGTAATAATCTTTTCCCTCGATACGGGTTTGACGAATAAAAACTCCGACGTTTTATCCCTTTCCTCTTTTGCAATAATGCCAGCTCCCAGCATTGTGGCATGGATGGAAGACATCAAAACCAAATATAAAAACAGCATGCCATAATACCCGCTCGCCTTGGATAAATCAAAAGCACCGACCCCCATGATGGCTTGCATTGACTTAGGCATATCGGCGATCAAGTCATTCATCGATTGCCCTGACGAATACAAACTAGAGTATTTATTCATACCCGATGCCACCATGAGGATGACTCCAATGCACCAAAAGATGAGCGATTTTCGGTGAGATTTCAATTCTTTTCGATAAATATTCATGAATTAACCCCTCCATTTACCTTAAACAGCATGGATATCCTTTTTGGTATAAACAACATAACTCGCTCCGATGGCGACCACAATCACCATCAATCCTGTGAACATAAACGATGTTTCATATGCTGAATGTTTTAAGATATAGGCCGTATCAAAATATTTAAAGGGAGAAATGTATCGTTTTCCTTCCTCTCCTGAAGTCGCACTAAGCATGCCTAAAAAATAGAAGGCAAACACGGTACTAAGAGATACCGTCAACACGGATTTAATTTTAGGGACTACAACCGAAAGAATGATTCCTAATGCCAAGAAGATCAGTTGAATAAAAAAGACAGTAAGTGACAGCAAGATTAGTAGTTTTAAGCTGAAATCCTCCGTCTTCACCTGCGATGCAATGATTGCCGCCGCCGCAATATAAACGATATTTGTTATGACGAGGGACGAGAAGGCAGCCAACAGCTTAGAGGTTACAATCGTTGTCCTTGTAACTGGCTTCGTTAATAAAAAATCAGCCGTTTTCTCACGTACCTCCTTGCTGACAATGGACGTTCCGAGATTCATTGCCTGAATGGCACCGCAAAGGGTGATAAACGATAAAGCATAACAATAGAATCCGAGAATGGAAAATAAATTTTCCAGATTCAACCCGATTGCTTTCCTTAACCCTTCAGGATAACCTTCCAAAAGCTTTTTGAACTCCTCTGCATCACGCGCAAACGCAGGGAACATGGACATGAACATTAGTGTAACCAGTATTAACGATACCGTCCAAATAATCGTCGACTTCCGATAGGCTTTTAATTCATGGAAAAAGATATTCATCGTTCCTTACGCCTCCTTTTCGTAGTAATGCAAAAAGATCTCCTCAAGGTCTGGCTCTTCGATCCAAAGATTCGTAATCTCAATATCCGCTATCTTTTTCATGATGGTATTAATATTTCCTTTAAAAATAAAACTCGTCACGTGGTCCTTTACGGTTAAATTATTGACACCGCTGATATTGAAATACTCAGGGTCCTGTTGGACTTTTGTTTCAACTTTGAACTTTTTGTAGGTATTTTCCTTTAAGGTACTAATCTTTTCGACGGTTACGATTTTCCCTTCTTTTATGATAGCAACTCGATTACATAGTCTCTGAACTTCACTAAGGATATGTGATGAAAAAAGAATCGTCGCGCCTTTTTTATTTTCTTCCTCCAGCAATTCAAAGAATTTTTGCTGCATAAGCGGATCCAGACCACTCGTCGGTTCGTCTAAGATGATGAGCTTTGGCTCATGGAGCAGCCCTTGGACAATTCCTACCTTCTTTTTGTTCCCTAAAGAAAGGTCATCGATTTTTTTATTCAGATCCAAGTTCATGATTTCCGCTAATTCTTTGATTCTCTTACTGCAATCCTTTTTATAAAAACTAGCTGAATAGTTTAATAGATCCTTTACTTTCATATTGTCATAGTAAAAAACCTCTGATGGAAGGTAGCCAATTTCCCGTTTTATTTCCGGGGCAAACTTAACGCAATCCTTCCCAAAGATGGTCGCACTGCCGCTGGTTGGATAAATCAGCGACAGCAGTGTTCGGATGGTGGTTGATTTTCCTGCACCGTTAGGCCCAATGAAGCCAAAGATTTCGCCTTCCTCCACATGAAAGCTAATATCGGTGATGCCTCGTGATTTGCCATACATCTTTGTCAGATTATTAATTTCAATCACATTCATCGTCACAACCCCCTATTTATAAAAGCACTTAATGAGTATTTCAAAATAATCTTCTGCTTCCTTTTGAACTTTTTGATAATCGATTTCATAATTAGGTAACAACTTTGCTTTGTAAAGCTCCTCGTCACTTAATTTCTCAAAGGTCCAGGTGATAATCTTAAAGATTTTTTGAATATCGATATCGTCTCTAAACTTGGAAACGTCAATGCCTTCGTAAATTTTTCCGATATTGATGTGATTTAGTTCTCTGATTTTCTTCTGCATCTCTGCTTGTATGTCAGCAGCATCATCCATATAGGCTTTTTCGACAAACTTAAAGAGGTCAGGGTATTGGGCCAGGAGTTCCATTTTGATTAAAACGGACTGACGGATTCTCTGAAAGAAGTCTGTTTCCGATAAATCGATTTTTTTGTAAAAGTCATCCGTGATGAGTTCCACGCAAGAATCGAATAAAAAGAAAAATAGCTGCTTTTTGTTCTGAAAATAATGAAACAGCAACCCTTTTGAAATGCCTGCTTCCTTCACGATTTCATTGGTCGAGGCGTTGCTATATCCCTTTTCAGCAAATTCTTTGATTGCGGCATTAATAATTCGGTTTTGTTTATCTGAATCGAGATTGAGAAATTTGGAATACATACTTGAGTCCTCCTTGTAAACCGTTGACCACTAGAGTCAATTATATTCTACTCCCGTTGACTGGAGTGGTCAATGGTGTTCAACCTTATTTTTTACAAAAATTTGTATTTATTGTGCTGGTCATAGTATGGGGTGTTCGAAAGTGATACGATGCATAATGTAAGGTTTATTTTTCGGAGGTGACGTGTTATTTGTATGAAGAATAGAGATCACTCTTTAACACTAGAAGGGCTAGTTGCCGCTCAGAGCCGTTTATCTGCTGGCCATCCGTTGCTCCCAGTTTTGGCAGCTAAACAGTCTTCTGTAGAGGCAGGAATTGGCGGGGAGGAACGGGTTGCTGAGATTTTTCGCCGGCATAGATTTTCATTCACCAACCACTTATTCCACGATTTATCCCCCTCATCCAATGAGAATTTCCAAATGGACACTGTTACTTTGACACCTTGGTTCGGTGTGCTTTTAGAGGTGAAAAATATTGGCGGGGTGCTGGAATTTAAGGATAATCCGCCACAGTTGATTCGGACCAAGGAAGATGGGCATAAGGATGGGTTCGAGAGCCCAGTCGTCCAGTTGGAACGTAATCATGATTTATTGACGACGTGGCTGCGGTGTCGAAACATCCGTCTTCCCATTTACGGAGCGGTCGTCCTCGCGTACCCCAAACAAATCGTCGCTGTTCCTCCAGTGAAAACAAAACTGTTATTCCCCAGCTTGATTCCACCATATATTCGAAGTCTTCCACAGCAAGGAAAAAGGTTAGATCATGACACATTCCACTGGCTTTCTGCTGAACTTCTCCATAGTCATCAACCATTTGTCCCCAAGCCTATTTCTGAAGCATATAAGATTCCATTTAAGGATTTTAAACCAGGCGTAAGATGTGGGAGGTGCGGCAGGATAGGGATGGTGAAGCTGCCTCGAACGTGGTTCTGCCCTATTTGTGAGGCAACCGACCACCTGGCCCACGAGCGAAATCTAAGGGAGTGGTTTTTGATTTTTAAAAGGACAATCACGAATCGGGAGTGCAGGGAGTTTTTGGGGATAGATGATATGCAGCTTGCAAAGCGGATTTTAACAAGCATGGATTGGCCGAGCACAGGAACTTTTCGGAATAGGACATATGAGATCAAACTTAGTGACGTAAGTAAGAAAGGGAATATTATTATCCGACAGTAACTTGGGCTCATACGACAGTTTTTTATCTTTATCCGACAGTAATCTGGGCTCATACGACAGTTAAATCGGCCTACGACAGTTATTTCTCCTTATCCGACAGTAAACGGTTCTTATGCGACAGTTATCCAATCGCATACGACAGTAATGGGAACTTATCCGACAGTAACTCATATCGCCTCACCCCAAAATCCAGCCCATTCACACACACACAATTTGATGTAACCCCTCCCAGAAAGTGGTATGATATCCTTGAATCATACTTAAAAAGGGGAGTGCAGTGAATTGAAAAATGAGCTTATTGAAAGATTTACTTCCTATGTAAAAATCGATACGCAATCTGATGAGAGCAGCGAAACCTGTCCATCGACAGAGGGGCAGTGGACATTAGCCCGCATGCTCGTCAACGAATTAAAATCCATCGGCATGCAGGACGTAACAATCGACGAGAACGCCTACGTGATGGCAACCTTACCGGCCAACACCGAGAAACCAGCAGTACCTACCATTGGCTTCCTTGCACACGTTGATACAGCCACCGATTTCACTGGAACAAACGTCAACCCACAAATCGTCGAAAACTACGATGGCGGTGAAATTATCTTAAACCAAGCACTAAATGTAGTCATGTCACCAAAAGATTTCCCAAGCCTGCCTACCTATAAAGGACATACATTAATCACCACAGATGGCACAACCCTTCTTGGTGCCGACAACAAAGCAGGCATCACCGAAATCATGACAGCTATGGCGTACCTTATCAACCATCCGGAAATCAAGCACGGTGCAGTCCGCGTTGCGTTCACACCGGACGAGGAAATTGGCAGGGGGCCACATAAGTTTGACGTTGCGGCGTTCAATGCGAAGCATGCCTACACCGTTGACGGCGGTCCGCTAGGAGAGTTAGAGTACGAAAGCTTTAATGCAGCCGGAGCAAAGATTACCATCAAGGGCAACAACATTCATCCCGGATCAGCTAAAAACAAAATGGTCAACTCCATGAAAATTGCCATGGAATTACATAGTAAGCTACCGGCAGGGGAGGCGCCAGAGCATACAGAAGGATATGAAGGCTTCTATCATCTGATTTCATTTAACGGCGATGTTGAGCTAACGAAGCTGAACTACATTATCCGTGACCATGATCGCGAAACCTTCCAAGCTAGAAAGGCCACCCTCGAAGGCATTGTGAATGAGCTGAAAGAGAAATATGGCGAGGACACCATCACCCTCGACCTGAATGATCAATATTACAACATGAAGGAAAAAATTGAACCAGTCATCGAAATCGTTGACATTGCCCACGAAGCGATGGTGAGCTTAGGCATCGAGCCAATCACCAAACCAATTCGGGGCGGTACGGACGGCTCACAACTTTCCTATATGGGGCTGCCAACACCGAATATTTTTACCGGTGGCGAAAACTTCCACGGCAAATTTGAGTTCATTTCCGTCGATAACATGATTAAGGCTACCCAAACAGTCATTGAGATCATCAAGCTAACTGAACAAAAAGCATAAAACAAAAAGAAAGCTAACCCATTCACAACAAACGGGTTAGCTTTTTTTGCATATGAAAAGAGCGGCAACACACTGCTCTAGACTCAAAATGGTCTCTGTTAATTGCCGCTCCAATTGTTCTCTTGGCCACTTGGCATCCTCGGCATTCAAATCTTTTTGAATAAGAAGAAGCATCCAAACAGAAAATACAGCAGAGAATAAATGATATTCCTTTAAAAACTGCTCTTCCTCTATTTCAAATTCGACTTGGGCCAAATATGCTTTCAGGATTTGCTCTCGAAACTGTGGCGTAATCCTTTTCGGAAAAAGAGGGTGAGACATATCAATGACATGGTACAAATCCCAGTGAGGTGTATTTAAGTGTGTGTGCTCCCAATCCAGGATCATCAATCGCTGACCGACAACAGCAAAGTTCCCTACATGCAAATCACCATGGGATAATACCAACCTCTTAGAAAACTCGAATGTCTCGAGTGTGGTGTACACTTGTTCGATCAGCCCACTGTCTAATTGTAAGCCTGCTAATTGCTGCATGAACTCAATCTTCATATGAAGCACATCTGTTACGATGTCTTCCAAAAGAGGCTTCAGTCCTGCTGTCGGAACATGAGTGAGCTTTTCAATCGATAGTGAGTGCCACCAGGCCACCCACTTTATCACACCTAACACACTTTCCTCATTAAAGGTGTGGGTGAGTGCGCCAAGGTCCTCAAGAATCATCCAATTTAACTCTGGTTGCTCGCTGATCGTATGTGAAATAATTTTCGGGAAAATAGCAGGGAATTGGGGGAGGACATTCTCATGTACCCACACCTCCTGCCCTAATTGACCATTATTCGTCAACGGTTTAAAAATATAGCTCTCCATTGGAGACAAATAAAATCTTTCTACAAACCTTCCATTCATCCCTTTATAGAGTTGTTCTTTTTTCAAGATTAATTCATCATTTAACGTGCCGTCGGCGCGGACAATATTAGCAGGCAGCTCCATCAACCCACCACCCTGTTCCTCTATTAATAGTTTCATAGATTTATTTTTGGCGAATGTTTCCACTATGAATATAATGTTTATTCAACACTCATGGCAAGTAAATTTGCTTGTCAGTAGGAAATCCCTATTATTTATTCATATGAACCCAGACTCCATTTCAATCCAACATTTTTCTAAAACTAGGGTGAGTGTAGATGATTACATATTTCTTCCGCATCTGGTCACACTAACAATGGTTCAGTTTACAAAAGGAGGATGTTGCAGATGGATAACAAGAGTACGCATGAATTCGTTGAAGATTTACATGAAAAACAGCAAAAAGATGAGAAAAATAAGGAACGTCAAAGCAGGGCACATCAAAGCCAACGACTGCCAAATAAACAGCACTAATCCAATAAACGCAAACGGCCAGACCCTCTGTGAAAGGTCTGGCCGCTTGACTCCATCATTTATTCATATTCGCCAAAAACCCGCCAAGCAGGTCTTCGACATCATCTTCTTTATCCTTCTCATCTTCTATAACCGGATTTTCCACTTTTTTAGCGCTATCCCAATCAAACTCGCTGAGATCATCATCCATATCACTCAAATCGATGGGTGGGGGTGCTTCTTCTACAGCCGCCGCCGTTTCTTCAAAACCACCAACCTCAAACGTAGAAATTGGTGGTTTCTCGGGAAATATTTTTTCCTGAAGATATAGAGCTTCCTCAATGTCCAGTGATTGGCTATTTAAAGAGGCAAGTAACGACGTCGCCCGTACAGGGTCCGAAATGAGCTGAAAAAGTATACTTCCCAGCAATGCCTCCGAGTGCTCGTGCTTTAACCAGTCCCTTTGAGCTTTCGTTAATTTATGGGGAAGGGGGATGGTTATGGTTTCTTTTTCTCTGGAATAAGAGTGGCTCACACCCTGCATTACGAATTCAGCAATTTTACTAGAAAAATTCCTTCGCTCGGTTTCTTTTAATTTTTGCAAATGCTTAACAATATGTTCCGGGGTATCAGAGGGAACGCGAAAGGAAATCGCTTGGCCTCTCTTTATTTCATTTGCGGCAGCTTTTTTCATAGCATCACCTTATTAACTTTTTACTGGTGCTTTATCTGTGGCTGCTTTTTGTTTCTCGGATTTTCTTACAAAATCTATAATAAGTTTGTAATACGCATTGGCCATCATCCAAATGCTTTCTTTTTCATCCTCAAAGAAATCGATGTTGTACCCATCCAAATTGTTATTTAATGTCTTAAGATAGTCTTTTAACACATTGGCCCCGCCGCCAACGAAATAACAGATTTCCGTTTGGGAATTTCGTTGCCATACATTCCGTAATAAACGGTATTGTTTTTTGGCTAAGTCAAGCAAAATCCGGTCTGTAATGTCATGAACACTCGTCCGGCTTCCTTTCACCATAATATGGTTGCGGTCATTTTTCTTCGTGATAATTTCCACGACATCGCGGCGGCTGTCGAGCTCAACGCCATGCTTCGTTCGAATCTCTTCACGAATTGCTTCTAGTGATTCAGACACTCCTAGGTTAAAGCCCTGGGCTTTATCATCATCTACATTTCTATTTTTGATTACGGCGATATCAGTGGATAAGCCTCCGATATCTTGGATTAAAATCCGTTTATCGAGTAAGTCTTTATTAATAATTTTCCCGCCATTATCCATTACTAGGTTAATATAGGCGGCAAATCCTTCTGGATAAACCTTTACCTCATCAAATTTTATATTCACCTTTAGTCCTTGGTATTTTGGTGTCACAAGAAACTCAACCTGATGAACGGAACCAATTAATTTGGAGCGATACCCCGCATCTTTCCCTTCCTTTACTTCGCGAAGGGGGAGGCCGGTTCCTAATGTATAGTTTGCATCAATGACATTCTTTGTTTTTGAAAAAGGGCGATTCTCCTGCACTGCATCTAATGCCAAAGTAGCAAACAACATGACAAGTGTTTGATCTTCTTCAGATTTACTGCTGCCAGGGTCTAATTCAGTGGCGTTATTACTTTTCGTGGCAAGGTGACCGATACGGTAAATGGCATTGTTCTCCTTTAGGGCAGGGGAGTGTACCTTAATATGAATGCCGTCTAAAGGGTTTTTATTATCGAGTTCTTCTATCCCAATGACAGGGCGATCCTCTGTGTCTCTAGCGATAATGTTTGGAATATTTAATTCATACTCTAGCTCGCCGAAAAGGGCCTTAATGGAGTCATTTCCCACATCTACTGCTGCGATTCTGGACTTAGTCATACACATCATTCCTTTTCATTTAATAGATTTATTCTCAAAATCTAGTTACTTTCTATAAGGCTAAAGGAGATTAATAGATTGTTCAATGACACAGGCAGAAAAGAAATATAAGTGTAAAGAAGTAAACAATATGTAAACTTTGGTAGACATGTATACTTTTTTGTATACTTGATAGACAAAATTGTATACATATTGGTTTAAAGGGAAGTAAACAGATTCGTAAACATGTAAACGTACTTGTAAACATTTTGTTTACAAAAAGTACACGTGTATACAAATAAGTAAACAGTGCTGATTTATTACAAATGTTACATAAACTCAACCTCAAATCGTAAATGTAAATGGGGGAGGATGACCAATATTACTTTGTCGAAGAAAATAAAAACCTAAAGCATGGTTTGCTTTAGGTCATCGTATTGGGGGCCTTTATTGTTCTGTACGTTTTTTTCCTTCTTCAGTAACTGCAAAGCTTCGCTTCATAGATTTAATTTTCTCGGGCTTACGAAATCTTAGCGCGGACCAGTCCTCATCAATGGCAATTTGTCTTACAGGTTCGTAGCCTTCCTCAGCAAGCAAATTCATGACTGTTTCACGGCTGCAATCCGAACCCTTATAGGTCTTAGAAGATTTCTTCGGATAACAGAGCCAAAACAAACCATCATCCTTCATACTGCCTTCAGCACTCTTAGCGAAGGCTTGGAGCTCTTCATTACTCGTCCCAAAAACTTCAACAAAGTCATAACCCTCAGGAATTATAGCCTTATTACGTACTTCACCTTCGAACATCGCCATTACTTCTTCGTAAGCCTTTGGTGCATTGATCACTAACACAGCTTGTCCCTGGTCTTTAAACTGCAGCTTTTTAATAACCGACACGTCGTTTCATTCCCTTCCATTGCGTTTTCCTTTATTAATTTTAGCATTAGGAATGCTTTGATTGATCATAAAATAAAGGCACCTTCATTAAAAGGTGCCTTTGCCTTTAAGCTAGTTTCTGATCACTGCATGACCTTCCAGAATTCCCCTGCTACCACTTGATAGCCTGTTACACTTAGGTGAATATTCTGTGGGTTTGGCAGGTATTCTGCGAAATTAGCGGTATTGATGACTTGAGCCGTTGGAACAAAAGTATCACCATGTTGGACCGCCGCCGCTTGAATTTGCCCATTAAATCCGGTTAAAATTGGAAGCAATTGTGCCTGTTGTGCTTCCGGAAGATATGGGAATGGGTTATAGTAGCCCATCACATATACTTTTACATTTGGATTTAAACCGTCGATGGTGGTTAAAATTCCATTTAATTTTGCTGCTATTGTTCCAATCACTGCTGGTGCATCAGCAGGATTCTTTTGAATAACTGGAAGCAGGTCATTTGCCCCAATATCAATTGTTAGATGTGTGGCTTCTTTAATTTCTTTTTGAACCTCTGGTTTCGCTAAATCCGTGATAACATTGTCTGTTGTATAACCGGAAACACCCAAATTAACGAAATCAAGTAATTGATAAGACTTAGCAAAGTTCTTTGCAATATAATTCGGATAACCTAGATCTAGGTCTTCACCATTATCCCCATGTCGGTCTTCACCTAATGGAGTCATACCAGCCGCTAAGGAATCCCCTAACGCTACATACTCAACTTGAATCCATGCTCCATCAGCACCTAGTTTATAGCCGTTAATTGCCGTATTTGCAGCCATTAAGCCATTGCTGTTGAAATAGTACCATTTGCCTTCAATTTCCTTCCAACCTGTAATCATTGCGCCATTACTGTTTAGGAAGTATTTTGCACCTGATAATTCTAACCAGCCTGTTTTCATTATTCCGCTTGACGCAAAGTAGTACCATTTACCTTTATCAAGCATCCAGCCGGTTTTCATCACACCACTATTTTGTAAGTAGTACCAAACATCACCATCTTTTAACCAACCGACTTTCATTGTTCCTGATGATTCTAGGTAGTACCACTGACCTTTATACCCAAGCCAGTCGGTTTTCATCGCACCTGATGAATCTAGATAGTACCACTTGCCACCATAAGACAACCAGCCTGTTTTCATCGCTCCATTTTTATCTAAATAGAACCACTTTCCATTATAAGATACCCAACCGGTCTTCATGACACCAGATCCGTCAAAGTAGTACCATGTGCTGCCTTTTAGCATCCAGCCGGTTTTAGCTGCTCCATTCACATAGTAATACCATTTACCGCCATTCAACACCCAGCCATTTGTACTTACAGAGTAACCATTAGCTTTCGCAATGGAATCAAAACTGCTGCTGGAATAAGTGATAATGACCGTTGTATATAGTTGAACTTTGTCATACAGCCAACGGACTTCTTCATTATGCATTCGGACACAACCGGAGCTTACATATTTTCCAATAGAGTTTTCATTGTTGTTACCGTGGATACCATACGTTGTTCCATATGTACCTCTTGCTTCTAACCCCATCCATCGATCCCCAAGTGGATTCCGTGGGTCTCCTCCAGGAATTCCTCCGGTGTAATAGGGACGATTTTTAATCTTTGTTACAATCCTAAATTTACCTTCAGGAGTTAAATCTCTTGACCTCCCTGTAGCTACCCTGAATGTTTTTACTAGTTTCCCACTATCATAAAATGCTAGGGTGTTCGTTTGCTTATTGATAATAAGTAATTGCGAACTTGCTGCCTCTGAATGCGGCAGGTTAAAGAAAAAGATACTAAATAAGAGTACAAAAATGACTGATAATTTTTTCATATCTATCTCCTCACTAATGGTAATTACTAATAAGTTAACATTTTAGAACTTATTTTTTTGTCAGAATTTGGAGGATAATTCGTAGTTTTTTAGTATTTTTTTAATAAAATAGTAAAATAGTCTTTGAATCATTCGACATGTCTATTTTTTCAATAAAAAAAGGTTAATCCATTAGGATTAACCACTTTAAATTAGAATAGCTTTTCAACGATGGTTTCGATTTCTTTGTTTGTTGGAATTCGTGGGTTGGTTGCCGTACAACCATCCTTCAAGGCTGCTTCACTGATAGCAGCCAATGCTGACATCACTTGTTCTTTTTTCAGACCGCATGCCCGCAGGCTTGTTGGCATTTGAAGCTCTCTTTTTAATTGGTTAATATGCTGAATCAGGCTATTAATACCGACTCGAACGTTTGCCGCTGGCAGACCAGATACTCTCGCAAGCTGAGCATATTTTTTTGCTGCCGCACTAAAAGATTGGTGAGTTAACCCCTGCAGCCCAGCATTATATTCAATAACAGGTGTGAGTAAAAGCGCATTCATTCTTCCATGTGGAATATGAAATTGTGCACCACACACATGGGCAATACTATGATTGATTCCTAATCCAACCATATTAAAAGCTAATCCTGCTAAACACGAAGCGTGATGGACTTTTTCACGTGCCTCTAAATCATTACCGTCCTTATAGCAGCGCGGTAAATAATCCAAAATTAGCTGGACAGCCTTTTCGGCAAAAGCATCAGAAAAATCATTTGCCTTCGTTGATACATATGCCTCAATGGCATGGGTTAATACATCCATTCCTGTATCGGCTGTAACCGTTGGAGGTACAGACTTAACAAGATGGGTATCTAAAATCGCCTCATCTGGTAATAAAGCATCAGAAACGAGTGGATGCTTCACATGATTTACTTCATCCGTAATAACCGAGAAGGACGTCACTTCTGTTCCTGTGCCGCTTGTTGTCGGAATGGCAATGAATTTCATATCCTTTTGCTGCGGTGATAATCTAATTGCAAAGTCCTTCATCGCCTTGGCTGCATCAATAGCTGAGCCTCCGCCAATAGCTATCAAAACACTAGGATTGAACTCCTGAATCACTTTTACTCCTGCTGCAACTGTTTCAATTGGAGGATCCGGTACGATATCACTGAAAATTTGATACTCATTATCTTTAGACTGAAGTCGATTGGTCACTTCTGCTGTCATTCCAGACTTTTCAATAAAAGGGTCGGTAACAATAAATATTCGTTCCGCTGTTATTTGGTTGAGGCGATCTAACGCATGTTCCCCAATAAAAATCTTTGTTCGAAAAGAAATCTCTTCCATTCAAATTCTCCTTGGCATATAGTCAAATAGGGTACCACTTACTATTAATCTACTAATTTAACTATACTATGAGGCCAGACCTGATTCAAATGACATTTTCGTGTATAAGAGGGTGTCAGGCACCAATGGGAAGCTTGAAAATCCAACCATTGTTAGTTATTCTTAAACATACAATTATCCACTTAAGGGTGTGTCGTACTATGCGTATTAATAAGTTTATTAGTGAATCTGGAAAGTCTTCAAGGCGTGGCGCGGATAAATTAATTAGTGAGGGTAGAATCACCATTAATGGGAAGGTGGCACAAATCGGCAGCCAGGTTGAGCCTGGAGATGATGTAAGAATTGATGGCAATCCCATTAAGGTCACAAACAATTATGTATATATTGCTTTAAATAAGCCTGTTGGTATTACAAGTACAACCGAACGGCATATAAAGGGTAATATTGTTGATTTCGTTAATCATCCTTTACGGATCTTTCATATTGGGCGACTGGATAAAGAGTCAGAAGGGTTAATCCTGCTTACGAACGATGGTGATATCGTCAACGAGATATTACGTGCGGAAAATAAACACGAGAAAGAGTATATTGTCACTGTGGACAAGCCCATTACCCCTGAATTTTTAAAGAGGATGTCTGGGGGGGTAGAGATACTTAATACCACAACACTTCCTTGTAAGGTGACACAGCTATCTAAGTACGTCTTTCAAATTATTTTAACTCAGGGGCTTAACCGCCAAATCCGGCGGATGTGTTCAGCTCTCGGTTACCAAGTGGTTAGGCTTCAGCGAACTCGAATCATGAATATCCATTTAGGAAATTTACCAGTTGGACAATGGCGCGATTTATCTAAAAAAGAACGCAATCAATTATTCCTTGAACTTAACTATGAACCAAAGGAATGGTAACGAGGGGGAGTTTTAAAATGGGCCAAACAAAGACAACTATGTCAAAAGTAGAAATGATGGATCAATATCTGGAGTCTTGCGGAAAAGACTTCGGCTATGAAGAGGTGCGTCACATTGTCCAATCGCTGTTTGATATTGATTTAGAGACGAAAGTGGTTGTCTTTAAGGAATACTTAGCGCCACTATCATTGGATGAACAAAATGAAGATATTCCAGTGGCTAGAGTGGCAATAGACCGCTACATAAATCAGTCCAAAAGCGAATTAACAGGGAAAGAAACTCGCAATATCATCAAAAATCTTTTCGGCATCAATTTAGATGGCATTTCTTCGTTAGCTGGGGCAAAGATTTCGATTTATTCCAAAGAGCAATGGATTACTCAACATGAGCATGACCTCTTTGTTGTAGATACACCCCTCGGAGATGCGGAAGTGAGGATTTACCCTACCCTGTATTTTAAGGAAAAGACTGGATTAGAACTGGTGCCAACAGAGTTGCAGCAAGCATTGGCGCCACTTGGCTATCGCTATAATCCTGATCATAACTGGTGCTATTACTGTACCCTGACAGGGGAATCTGTGGGACACGAATTTAAAGTCGAGACCATAGAAACGATCCGCCAAATCATTCTAGATTTATACAATTACTAATAAAAAATCATATAGGCGCATGCACCTATATGATTTTTTTGATTATTTTCCGAAAGATGATAAAAATTTCACTCGGTCGCCCATCGGTGGAACATTATTATCGGTCAACGCTATTTCTAGCAGGGCAGGTCCCTTTAGATCCAATAAGCTGTTAATGACATTCTGATTAAGGTCTTCTAGAGCAGAAACCCTAAAACTTGGAATATTCATTGCAGCTGCCATTGCACTAATATTGATTGGTTCCTGTTCAAAGGACGGATGGGTACGATGGAATTGTAATGAATGTCCGTGATACACCATTCCTAAACGAGCATTATTCATGACGACAAACAAAATTGGAAGGTTATATTCTTTCGCTGTTAAAATTTCCATTCCATGCATGAAAAAGCAGCCATCCCCGGTAATACATACGACAGGGCGTTCAGGTTCAGCTAGTTTACTTCCGATAGCTGAGCCAATTCCAGTTCCCATAGCGCCAAAATGAACATTAATATTAAAACTATCCGAATCTATTACCCTCATATAATGAATGACATAGGACATAAATTCACCAATATCAATGGTATATCTAGTAGATGAAGGTAAGCAGTTTTGAAGAGTTAACAAGACATTTTTCGTATTATACTCTTCCACATTTCGAATAGTATCTTCCCGCTTATCAACGACACCCTTTGGCTCTTTCCTCGTTATCCCAAGCGTTCTTAATTCTTCAATTAAAAATAGTAAGCTTAAATGAATATCACCTAAAATTGGCAAATCAATGGGATATTTTCGATTAAATACGGTTTGGTCGAAATCCATTTGTACGGTGAAGCGATTCTTTGTCAGGCTGCCATTATAGTTATTAGTCGCCGTTTCTCCTAGGCTTGAGCCGACAATTAATAAGGCTTCGCCATCGCCTTCTGTGATTAATTTTGATGCAGCCTCATGGCCAGCAAAACCGAACACCCCTACTAAAAGCGGATGGTCTTCAGGAATATATCCCTTCGCTTGCGGGGTAGTCACAATCGGCCAATCTAGCATTTCTGCTAACTCTATTAATTGCTCAACAGAGTTCCTCATTCCCTGTCCTGCAAAAATATAGCCCTTTTCTCTAGCCAGCAATTCTTTCGCGGCCATTTTTATGAAATCAAGCTCCGGAACAATTGGATCTCTCTTAGGTGGATTCGGGATATCATGATCTTGCACTTGTTCGTGTTGAATATCAATTGGTATCGCAATATGGACAGGACCAGGCACACCTGATAATGCTATTTCTGTAGCTACTACTACTTGGTTTAGTAACTCCCTGGAATCCTTAACTGTTACACTATATTTAGTAACCGAACGAAAGATAGGTTCAGCATCTAGTTCCTGGGAGGCATTTAGTCCTTCAGTGTTGACAGGTACAGCACCCGTTATGAACAACACAGGTAAATGTTCTCTCATGGCGTTCGCCGCACCTGTTACTAAATTGGTTCCGCCTGGCCCACTGCAGCCGATGACAACACTTAATTGATCACTATATTTTGCGTAAGCAGCTGCCATGTAAGAAGCTGCTCCTTCATGCTTCGTGACAATTGGTGTAATTTCCGGCATATCATATAATTCGTCAAATAATGCATTGACTGAACCCGCCGGAATTCCAAAAATATGTTTTACCCCATACCCTTTTAAATATTCTAATACACTACGTGCTGCCTTCATGACAATCCCTCTTTTCACTAATCTTTATCTACGGTAGAAAAAAAGTTTTGTATTATTTCCTGAGCTGTTACTGGTCGGCTGAAAAAATAACCTTGCATCATATGACAATTTCGAGCGGCTAAAAATTCTGCCTGTTCCTTCGTCTCGACACCTTCCGCAATGACATTGAGGCTTAAATTTTGAGCCAACATAATAATCGTATTGGTAATGGCTGCATCATCATTGGTCATGTCCTGTACAAAGGACTTATCAATTTTCAATGTATTAATTGGAAGGTTCTTCAAATAACCTAGTGAAGAATAGCCTGTACCAAAATCGTCAATGGCAATATTAATACCTAAACCTTTTAATTTCTTCATGGTCTTTAAGGTTAACTCAGTATTTTTAATAATTAAATTTTCAGTAAGCTCTAGGTGTAAATACTCGGGCGATAGTCCAACCTTCTTTAAAGCGTTCTTAACAATCGAAAATAAGTTGTTCTGTTCAAATTGTCGTACGGAAAGATTTACAGACATACTGATAGAAGGATATCCTTGGTCATGCCATTCCTTTAACTGTCTGCAAGCCTCCTTCAAAACCCATTCACCAATAGGCACAATTAAACCCGTTTCTTCCGCAATAGGAATAAATTTATCTGGTGCAATCATGCCACGGTCTGGGTGATTCCAACGAAGTAAGGCTTCTACTCCTTCCAGCTTTTTCGTTTGATAATTAATTTGCGGCTGATAATACAATACTAATTCTTTCTGTTCTAACGCCTTGTACAAGGCATTCTCAAGTTTAATCGTCTCAAATGTTCGTGTGTCCATTCCCTCACTAAAGAAATGATAGCTATTACCCGAAATTTCTTTTGATTTATACATGGCCGTATCCGCATTTTTTATTAAAATTTCTGTTGTATCACCATTATCAGGGAACAAACTAATCCCAATGCTTGTTTTAATATAGATTTCACTATCTACTAAGTTAAAAGGCTTTGAAAATGAATCTATGACTCGATTCACTACTTTTAACACTTCATTTTCATTCTTAATATTAGGTAAATAAATCGTAAATTCATCGCCACCCTGCCTTGAAACGGTGGCTGTTTTTGGCACACAGTTACTCAAACGCTCGGCAACCTCACGTAGCAACAGATCCCCAAAGCTATGACCAAGGGTGTCATTGACAAACTTAAACCGGTCTAGGTCCAAGTAGAGAACGGCTAGTTTTTCTCCATTCATCTGCGCGTAAGTAATCCCTTGATTAAGCCTGTCTTTTAACAGCACTCTATTTGGTAATTCTGTTAAACTATCAAAATAGGCATGGTACTTAATCTCTTCCTCCAATTGTTTCCTTTGGGTGATGTCCTTAAAGGTAACTACTTCCCCTACAATTTTGTCACCCTCTTTAATAGGAGTGATTACATATTCAACCGGAAAGCTAGATTTGTCTTTTCTGATGAACCTATCATCTTTATAAAAATGGTCCCAGTTTCCATCAAAAGGGGTGGGCACATTATTTTGTCCTTTTTGGTCACTTCCATTTGAAAAAATACTCGTGGCAGATTTCCCTATTAAATCGCCTTTTGCATCGTAGCCTAACATGGAAGCTCCCGCAGGATTACAAAAAGTAATGTTTCGCTCAAGATCTAACCCAAATATTCCATCACCCGCAGAGTTAAGAATCAATTCCTTTTCACGGCTAAGCTGCTTTAACTCAGTCACAACTTTTTCAAGTTCTTGATTTTTCTCCGTTATTTCTGAAGTTCTCTCCTCAATAATGACTTCTTGTTTCTCCATATATAAGAGGTTTGATAATGTGGAAGCTGTCGCATCAACAATGGATTGTGCCAGCTGAATTTGCGTTTCGGAAAACGAAAAATGATCCTCACCAAGATCAACAACAGAAATTTGACCTAACACTTCACCCATAGAAACTAAGGGAATCATAAAAAGACCTTTCATCCCGAAATTGCGGCATACATCATGATTCGGTCTTTCATCTGCATATACATCAGGAATCAAAATGGCCTTTTTTGTTTCAGCAACCTCTTGCATGAGCAGATCATTGCTTTGGTCAATTTTTATTTTTTCATGGGTCCTAATCCATTCTTCTTCAGTCCAATCACTATCTTTACTTAATTTAGCCGGCCGAATCCGTTTCTCTGCTAAAGGATCAAGTAGGTGAACACCTATATTGTAATTATCTAATACCTTTCCTATGTAGGAAAAACACGTATCTAGGCTTTCTTGCATGGAGGAACACATCGATAAATCACGTGTTACATCAAGAAGCAATTGCTTTTCTGAAATAAGATTCTCTTTATGTGTTAAGTTGTTGGCATTTTGGATGGCCACAGCAGCCATATTGACGTAGGCTTCAACGGTTTGAATTTCATCGTCTGTTAAATTCATCGGCGTTCCATAATCAAATAAAAAAACCAAGCCAAATAGCTCTTCTTCAAAAGAGATGGGAAGAACTAATAATGATTTAATTTGAAATCCATCGACAGCCCTTGGATCAGGTCGGTCATCCTTTGAGGTGTCAGGTATATAAATGGCCTTGTTTGTTTCAATTACTTCTTTTGCTAACAAATCATATTCCGTATCAATGATATGCATATCCAATGTCCAACCATTAATGATCTCGGGCTTTCCTACATATCCTCTGAATTTTCCATCCTCCTGTGGTAAATATATCCCAACAGAATCACATTGAACGATTTCTTCAGAAATGGCGATTGTTACTTGCTCCAGTACTTCGCGTAAATCAAGCTTCGTATTAATCATTTCAGTAATATTGGCTAGTCGTGAATATCTTGTCTGCTCCTTTAACATTCAAACACTCCCGGTCATACTATTTCGACAAATTCCCCTATGTTTTTCATTCTACACCAGGTTCCCATCCATTTAATACAAGGATTACATAATTATCATAAATTTTCCTCATTTCCATACTTTTTACCTACTTTATACCTATAAATTAAACTTGAAATTCAGTAAGTTAGTACCACAAAAAAGGAACCCACAGAATGGGTTTCATAATAATAAAAAATCCCATCCGTTTTTTCGCCAAGTGCTTCAGCAATGTCTCGGAATCGTTCGACACAGCTAATTTTGTTCCATTCCATAACATAAAATTAATAAAATGAGGAATTGTAATGCCTATTATTTCAATCGACTTTTTCTTTTTTCAACACTATGAAGAGACCATATCTCCTAGTATCATTAAGAATGCATAATATAAATATATTACTTTTTTTGAATAAATCATCTGATGACCTGATAATCATCTAACCGAATGACTAGCGATGAGTTTTAGTAATTGGAGGAGTGGAAGAACATGAAGATAAGTCTTTTTGCAACATGTTTAGTAGACATGTTTCAAAGCAACGTCGGAAAAGCAACAGTAGAATTGTTGGAACGCCTTGGATGTGAAATTGATTTCCCCGAAAATCAAATCTGTTGCGGTCAGCCATCCTATAATAGTGGTTATGTAAAAGATACAAAAGATGTAATGAAACGGACAATCGATACGTTTATGGATGCTGAATATGTCGTATGTCCTTCAGGGTCCTGTGCTTATATGCTTACTGAATACCCTCATATATTTGCAGGCGATCCAATTTGGGAACCAAAAGCAAAAAAATTAGCAGATAAAGTATATGAATTAACGCAATTTATTGTTGATGTTCTAAAAGTTGAAGATGTCGGTGCAAAGTTCATTGGAAAAGTGACCTATCATACATCATGCCACATGACAAGATTACTTGGGGTCGTAGAAGCACCCATGACATTGCTAAAAAACGTAAAAGGTCTTGAGTTTACGGAGTTGCCAGGAAAAGAACAGTGTTGCGGTTTTGGCGGAACCTTTTCTGTTAAAATGGGGAAAATTTCAGAGCAGATGGTTGATGAAAAGGTTCAGCACGTTGAAGAAACAGGAGCGGAATATCTGATCGGTGCAGATGCAGCCTGTTTAATGAACATCGGTGGTCGTATGGATAGACTCGGAAAGAAAGTTAAAGTATTACATATAGCAGAAGTATTAAACAGTCATTGATGAAAACAAAAGGATATCATCTTTGAACGGAGGGACAACAAATGGCAATGAAAATTAGCTCCGAAAACTTGAAAGAACGACTCGATCACGAGCTTCAAAATGACTTTATGCGTGGTGCGGTTGCAGGTGCACAAGATGGAATGGGTGTAAAAAGAAGAAGACAAGTTGATGCACTTGGAAATTGGGAGGAGTGGCGGAAACACGGTGAAGAAATCCGCCAGCATGTTTTGGAGAACTTGGATTACTATTTGGAGCAACTAAGTGAAAATGTCGCAAAACGCGGCGGTCATGTTTTTTTTGCAAAAACAGCAGAAGAGGCAAGAGACTATATCGCTGGAGTTGTTAAAAAGAAAAATGCCCAAAAAATTGTAAAGGCAAAATCCATGGTCACAGAAGAAATCAGCTTAAATAAGGCTTTGGAACAAGAAGGCTGTGATGTTGTAGAAACAGACCTCGGAGAGTACATTCTGCAAATAGATGACCATAATCCACCATCACACATTGTCGTTCCAGCACTACATAAAAACAAAGAACAAATTCGCGATGTTTTTGCCAAAAAATTAGGCTATACAGGAACATCAAAACCTGAAGAATTGGCAGCATGTGCACGTGAAGTGTTACGGCAAGAATATTTATCAGCCGATGTGGGTATCACCGGCTGTAACTTCGCTGTGGCTGAAACTGGTTCATTTAGCCTTGTAACAAATGAAGGAAATGCAGACCTTGTTACTGCTCTGCCTAAAACCCAGATTACAGTAATGGGAATGGAAAGGATTGTTCCTACATTCGAAGAGATGGAAGTTCTTGTAAGCATGTTGACAAGAAGTGCGGTAGGACAAAAACTTACCAGCTATATTACCGTATTGACTGGACCAAGAGAAGAACTTGATGTCGATGGGCCCGAAGAGTTTCATCTTGTCATTGTTGACAATGGAAGGTCTGATATTTTAGGCGGGGACTTCCAATCTATATTGCAGTGTATTCGCTGCGGAGCTTGTATAAATGTTTGCCCGGTTTATCGTCATGTCGGCGGTCACTCATACAATTCGATTTATCCGGGACCTATCGGAGCGGTTCTGACTCCTCTGCTTGGAGGATATGATGAATTCAAGGAACTTCCGTATATGTCCTCACTTTGTGGTGCATGTACAGATGTTTGTCCGGTAAAAATCCCATTGCATGAACTTCTTCTTAAACATCGCCAAGTCATCGTTGAACAAGAAGGAAAAGCACCATTTTCTGAAAAGTTGCTCATGAAAGCATTTGGTTTAGGTGCAGCTTCTCCAGCACTATATAACATGGCATCCAAAATGGCACCAATGGCTATGAGCCCATTCACCACTGGAGATAAAATCTCTAATGGACCTGGACCAATGAAGGCTTGGACGGAAATTCGAGAGTTCCCAGCTCCGAACAAAGAGAGATTTAGGGATTGGTTTAAAAACCGTGAAAAAGGAGGGAAATAATAATGGAAGGAACCATTCAAAATCGTGATCAGTTTTTAAATACAATTTCTAAAAGGTTAGGACGAGAACGCGTTACATCCGTTGAACCTCCTAAGTGGAAATTTCAACCTCAACATGAGGTTTTTAAAGATGCAACACAAGACGATTTAGTCGATATTCTAGAGGATATGTGTAATGAAATTCACACTACTTTCTTTAAGATAGACAAAAAAGGGTTACCAGACATTTTAAATCAAGTTGTCACAAATTATGGTGGCGGTCCAATCCTGACATGGAAAGACAAGCGCTTTGAAGAGTGGGGACTTCGTGATTTATTTCATAACGAATGGCCAAGCAATAAAATTGATGTCCATGAATGGGACTACAAAAAGGGTGAAGAAAATATTCAAATTGCTGAAAAGGCAAATGTGGGGATTACCATCAGTGAAATTACACTTGCTGAATCTGGCACAGTCGTACTTTATAGCAATGAGAATAGAGGCAGATCCCTAAACTTCCTGCCAGCTACCTATATTGCCCTCATTCCAAAGAGCACCCTTGTTCCTCGGATGACTCAGGCTGCAAAGAAAATGAGGGAAATTGAACTTAAAGGCGGAAAGGTCCCTTCTTGTATTAACTTTATTACAGGGCCGAGTAACTCTGCAGACATCGAACTAAATCTAGTTGTTGGTGTTCATGGACCAATTAAAGCATCCTATATATTAATCAATGATTTATAGAAAAAAATCCTGTCGAGTGTCGGCAGGATATTTCACTCTATTAATTTGTTCTCATGGATGAAAAATATACATTTTTGAATCGGTTGTATATGTATAATTAAGGTAGCAATTTTTTCACAATTGGAATACGTTGTAAAACTATTGTAATTAACGCACTTAGAACAAAAGTAATTGTAATATTTATTGGAATAACCAATACTTGATGGAAATTAGCGTTAACTTGTGGGAATACCCTCCATAAATAATTATTCAATAACCAATAATGAATAATATATATTCCTAAACTAGCTTTATTTATCGCTGAAAATATTATTGGTAGAGATACTTTATTAAAATTATATCGAAATAATATAAACAGACCAGCTGAGAAAAGGAATACAGATGGTGAAAAGTACCCATACCAATACTGGCTTAGTTTTCCCCCATTTTCCAATGTGTAATAGTAAGTTAAAAAGAATAACGAAAGCATACCAATACATAATCCAAAATATGAAAGTATTCTCCAAAACTTTTTGATTTCGAAATGACTAAGATAATACCCGAGTAGGAAATAACCAACATAACCAGTTACATGTTCTAGTTCCAAAGAAAATTTCATACCAATTAAAAAATTTGACAATCCTGTAATTACTGATGTGTATAACCACAGGATTAAAAAATATTCTATATGATGCTTTTGAGCATGCTTCACAAACACCCTTAATAGAGGAGTAATTAGATATAATCCAATAATCATATAAAAAAACCAAAAGTGATAGGATATACCATTATTTATAAAAAGCTTTATAGCATTTTTAATTGATAGTGGGAAATAACCACTATATGCTCCGTAGGCATAAAATAAAACACTCCATCCCACAAAAGGAATTATTACTTTACTCGCACGCTTTTTAAAAAAATCCCAATACGACATTTCTCGTTGATCTTTCAATAATAGAGCACCACTAATCATAACAAATCCTGGGACAGCCCAACGTGAAAGGGTTTCAAAAAAGTTTCCTATAAACCAAGTCGTTTCCCTATCTGGTTGTAGTGTTGTTACATAACCAGCAGCACATACATGAATAATAACCACACAAACCGTCGCGCATACCCGTAGCCAATCCAAATATACTAGTCTATTCATTCATTTATACTCTCCTAACTTTGAATAACTCAATAAAAAGTGAAAACTAAAATTAACTATTATCAATTAAAATTCCGATAGCAAAGATTGTAAATAATAACCTTCGGGATTATATCATAAACCGAATCAATTTCATAATCGAAATGCTACTAGAACAATGTCTCGCAGCTAATCGAGCTTCTTCAAGAGACTAGAACTAACACATAAGAAAGTCAAAAAGTTAATTCAAAGTCAACTGAAGCAGTGGACCTCAGGCCTTCACTAATTATAACATGGCTTATTTACCGATTTCACTCTGCGAAAGTTGAAAATATACCTATAAAAAATTATCCTGAACGTTTGAATTGCTCAGGATAATTTACTTTAATCTTGGTTTGAAAAGGGCCAGTCCCTTAATTGCAGGTAATGATCAAAAACAATTTTTGTGAGATAAATCACAATTCGCAATCATTATTAATGCTATCATTATTAATGAGGTTAGATAACAATCACCTAAAAGTTGAGGACTTTTCCTCACTAATATTTGTACTATTACTTTTCATAAAGAGAGATTGCATAAAGGAGTGTTACTAATGTCTGAAAATAAATTGTCAGAATTAATTAGTCCTGAAGCTATCATTAATTTTGAAACTGGTGCAATTAAAGCGAGCACTTTGGATTCAATTATCAATCTTTTACCCTTTGAAATGGGTTTTTGCGATGCTAACGATATTTTCCGCTGGTATTCAAATAATCCAAACCGTGTCCATGGTCGTCGTAACGAAGCAATTGGTCGCCATGTGCTTGAGCTTCACCCAAAAGTGGCTCATCATGTTGAAAAATTGTTGAATGATTTCCGTTCAGGAGCACGCGACGAATGGGAATTTTGGTTTCAAAAACGCTCTGGTGGAGAAACCGGTCAAATTTACCAAAGGTTTATGGCAGTACGTGATGAAAATGGAAAATACCTTGGCTGTATGGATGTGACCATTAAACTCGACCTTTTCAAAGGAAAAAAGGGTAAACACACCCCTGAAACTATTGACGAATTTATAGCTGTTATGCCTGAATAAAATATATCTTTCGATTTGAGAGGCCGCTGAAAAACACACTGGATCGCCCGATTCAATGTGTTTTTCTTTATATATAGAAGTTTTGGTTGTTACTTATGCTAAAACAGTAACAAGTTTTCCTATAAACGAGTTCTTCGAAAAAACCGCATCTATTTATGATAAGGCTCATTTCTATTAATACGAAAAGCCCGATAAATCTGCTCAACCAAAATCAGTTTCATCAACTGGTGGGGGAAGGTCATCCGGGAAAAAGATAGCTGCTCGTTCGACCTTTTCAACACTTCCTCACTTAACCCTAACGAGCCACCAATTACAAAAGCAATCTTGCTTTTTCCGTATGTCGCTAATTTATCTAACGTAACCGCAAGCTCCTCCGATGATTGCATTTTTCCTTGGATCGCTAAAGCTATCACATATGTATCTGGGCTGATTTTAGCAAGAATTCTTTCTCCCTCTTTTTGCTTAACCTGCTTCATTTCTAGCTCACTTAATTCTTCTGGCGCTTTTTCGTCAGCTACTTCTATTATATCAATTTTTGCATACGCAGAAAGTCTCTTTACATATTCCTCAATCCCAAGCTTTAAATATTTTTCTTTCAATTTACCAACCGTAACAATCGAGATATTCACAATCCACAGCCCTTTTATTTTTATTACAAACAGTTTACAAACAACTTATCCACAGAAGTTATCCACATATCCACATTATTTGTCCACATATTGTATGGAATCACTTGTTCGCTACTATATATACAGCTGTATTTTGGCAGTATTCACAACTTGTTGATAAGTTATCCACATCAATTTTTGTTAAAACCGGAAAAGTTTCGTATTCATCCACAACCGTATCTAAAGCAACATCTACATGTTCCTCACAGCAATAAATCATTTACTATTCACCTTCCTAAACCTATTAAATATGTTATTCCTATTGTTAACTTTATAAGCAGTCGTCATACGGCTACTTAAATAACTCATACATCATACCATATGAAAATAATAAACAGACAGGTGAATCTACCACCTGTCTGCTTCTATTATTGTAGTTTTTCTCCAGATAGTGTTAACATAGTCTCTTTTAACTGGCCATCTCGATAATATTTAATCTTCATTTTCTCGCCAATCTTCTTTTTCTGGTACAAATGTTTACGAAGATCGATCACGTCATTTATTTTCTGCCCATCCATTTCCACAATTACATCCAGTTCTTTTAATCCAGCTAAGGATGCAGGAGAATTCGGCACTACCTGGCGAAGTGCTACTCCGTAATTTACATCTCGTGGAAGCTTCAACGCCTCTTCCTGATAATATGCAGGAATCTCAGATACGGACTTTAAATCCACGCCCATATATGGACGTTTAACCGAACCAAATTTCTCAAGATCATTAATAATCGGCTTAGCTGAGTTAATTGGAATCGACAGACCAATTCCTTCAACGGCTTCTTGAGATATTTTCATTGAATTAATTCCAATGACTTGGCCCGCGATATTAATCAAGGCCCCACCGCTATTACCTGGGTTAATCGCTGCATCTGTTTGAAGAACCTCTGACTGCCAATCAATAATGCCATCTTGATTGATATCTACTGGAATGGTCCGTTTAATCCCTGAGATAATCCCTTGTGTAACCGATCCAGAAAACGTAGCACCTAATGGATTTCCAATAGCAATAACAGGTTCACCCATTTTCAAGCTATCCGAATCTCCAAATTCAGCAATCTTTTTTATTTTGCTGGCATCAATTTCAAGCACCGCTAAGTCTGTCCAAACATCACTTCCAAGCAACTTAGCTGGGATTTTTGTTCCGTCTGCCATACTTACTTCGAGCTTTGTGGCCCCTTCTACTACGTGATGGTTCGTCACAACAAAGGCTTGATTGCCTTCTTTTTTATAAATAACACCTGATCCGGTTCCTGCAGCTTCCTCTGAATTATCCCCATTCCCATTGTCAGACCAGAAGCTGGTTGACTGAATGTTGTTAATTCCAACCACTGCATCTGCTGCTTTATCAACTGCTTTTGTGGTATTTGTATTGACGTCATAAGCAACTTGCCTTTGGACGATATTTTGCTGACTTGTATTCGTGTTGTTATTTTCTGTTCCTGCATTTTGAGCTGGATTAATCTCATAAGGCAGAACACCTTGATTGGACAAGGCTGGAATGGCAATGATTACTAAAATTGCTCCAAGTATTGCACCAACTAAGCTAGCGAGAAAGATCCCGCTTTTTTTTCCTTTTTGTTCCCGATAGCGTCCTTGTGAATGATCATCATAATAACCCAATTTACACCATTCCTCTCTTTCGAAAAGATTGCTAACTACTATTTTGGCTTATAATAACAATTATACTCGTTCTTCCTTAAATTTCTAAAGAACGTACAAAATTTAAGAAAAACTTACGACTTTGTTCATAATTTTTTCATAAAGGTTCTTTTAACAGGTACCTGTTGATTTCCACTCCAGGCACTTCGCTTTCCGCGGGCGTTCCGGGAGCCTCCTCGTCGCTCACTCCTGCGGGGTCTCCCGAGACCGCTACTCCCGCAGGAGTCTTCGTGCCTTCCGTTCCAATCAACAGGTTTAATTTAACCTTAGCTGTTTTCGTACCAAAAAAGGCTCCCTGAATGGAAGCCTCTTTCGAAACAATTATTATACTGCTGTTAAAATGGTTGGTGTTTTTGGATCGGTGTCATAGAGGTCAAATTGTTCTCCAACAATCATTCCGCGGCTTTCTAACGTTTGAGCCACGGCCATCTTTGCTAGGTCTTTCATATTATTATCAAGACTTAAATGGGCCAGATACACACGTTTCGTTTGATCACCCACCACATCACTCATCGCATAAGCTGCATCTTCATTAGACACATGCCCCACATCGCTTAAAATTCGACGCTTAATGTTCCAAGGATATCTTCCCATCCTGAGCATCTGTACATCGTGATTGGATTCAAAAATATACACATCGGCGTTAGAGATGATCCCCTTCATTCGGTCACTTACATAACCTGTATCCGTAATCAGGACCAGTTTTTTTCCTGAATGATGAAACACATAAAACATCGGTTCAGCTGCGTCATGTGAGACGCCAAATGATTCTATATCCGTTCCACCAAAGCTCTTTACTGTTTCCATATCAAAAACAAACTTTTGCTCCGTTGGAATTGCTCCTACAGAGCTTTCCATTGCACGCCAGGTTTTTTCATTTGCAAATACGGGTAAATGATATTTACGTGCAAGGATGCCAATGCCTTTAATATGATCACTGTGCTCATGGGTGACAAAAATGCCGGAAAGCTTACTAATATCACGGTTAACTTGTGCAAATAAAGACTCCATTTGCTTCCCACTGAAACCAGCGTCTACAAGGAAGGAATGCTCATCTGATTCCACATAGAGAGCATTCCCTGTACTTCCGCTTGCCAGAATGCTATATCGTAAAGACATTCTACTTCACTCCACTTTACTATTTTCATCGCTGTTAAATTCTATAATCTGACCTTCAAATGCATTCACAAACAGGCTTTCCTTATCATCAACAACAAAACGCCAGGTTGGCGCTAACACTTGGGATGCCGCCAACTGAACAAGTGTCGAATAACCAAGTTCAACTTTAGTAATTTTACTCTTCGGTTTTAGATTCCCTTTAGAATGAAGGGTTTCAATTGCCTTTAATGGAGTAAGAATCTCTTCCTTCCCCATAAGCTTTTCAATTCCTTCAAGATAGGTTTGTTGATAAGAGACAATTTGATTATCTGTATTAATCGTAAAGGTAATCATCCCGTTCCTATTTTTAAATAAGGGGAAATTATCATATTGTTGATAGTAAGTAACCGTATTTTTTTTGTCGTTCTTCTCCCAAAATTGATAATGCTCACCGTAGAGAATATTTTCCTTTAAAAAGTTGGCAAGCTCTGCTGGTTCAAACTTGGAACTTAGCTGCACCGGCTTTTCAAGTGTAGCTTCAAGGGTAGTCCCTGGCCCCTTTAAAGAAGGCGTTTGTCCCTTTAGCTTGGCCAAATCCCCTTTTGCAAAAGTCTTCGGCTTAGCGCTTAGATACTGACTCTTTACTGGTTCCTTTGGAAGCTCTACATACTTTATCTCATCGGTTTTTAATCGTTCTTCAAAGGATGCTTCCGTTTTGATTTCATACTTATTGGCATCACGAATTTTCATGAATTGAAATAACAAATACACATCTAAAATCAAGAAGGTTAAGATAAAAATGGTTTTAATTTTACTCCAATCCATGCTTCGAGCCTCCTAGATCATCCATCGTAATTTGCCCCCACGTCTTATCATATCGATAAAACCAGGTAGGTTCTAAGAGGATCAATTTATTCTCCTCCGAATCCCTTTCTATTCGATAGCCTAAAATCAATTCCTCAAGAAGCTCTGGTTTAAAGTTCTGCTTTTTTTGTAAAAACTCCACTATTTCATGACCTGAAGGCTGCGTCACCTTTTTCATTTCAGTTGTTAACGGTAGATTTAGTGATATGAACGAGCGAACATATTTTTCTATTTCATCTCGTCCCCATTCTTCATATATCTCTGATAACCCTCTGTCATTATAAACTGGGTAGCCGTCAGTACTGTACAATCGGAACGTAACGGAACGATTATATTCGCTTTTAGAAACATATCGATAAGGACCTGTCCACCCGCCATGCTCATTCACGAAATCGATGCTGCGCTTGACTAAATCATAGGAGCTATCAATATAAGTATCTTCCGGAATAGGGTTTACATATTGAAGCATACTTGTATCATAATTAATCGTCATCTTACTAGAATCATTTGCGTACTCTTCCCCATTTGAGATAAAGCTTTTTTGCACATAACTTGGATCATTAAACAGCGCATCCTTGAATTCCTCTGAGTTAATTGCTACCGGTAAATATTTATAAGTGGTCATCTCCGTTTTTCCTTCAGGAAGGTAAATCGTTCGCCTTTCAGATGCTTCAAAGGCAAAAAATTCAGGATACCGAGTCGCATTTTTGAAAAAATCATGATTAAATTCGCTCAAATTAACGGAAGAGATCCGACTTAAATACACCTGTTGATTTTCAGAGGAAACAAAATAAACGCTTCCCGTGTCCTTCTCCGAATTATCAACATCGATAATAATACGGTTAAAATTGAAGGAGGGGACCTTTTTTCCTTCAATATTTAATACACTGCGATACAGTTCAATGGGAATTTCCCCTGAATAAATAATTTCTGCATTTCCATCCTTACGAGCTAAATCGTTAATATTCCCAACTTTGTCGGTCACATTTTTCACATCAAAAAAGGACCATTTTCTTAGTTCCTTGACTATCTTGTCTAATTCCACTGGATTGTTCGTTCCATAGTGCTTGCTCTTCAAATGGAATAAAATCTGGTTAGGACTGACAATACTTTGAACCTCTTGTTTTTCACTTACCGTAACCTCTTTCACGGTATTCCCATTTTCCATCGTGTCATAGTTAGGTTGATAGGTCCAAAGGTTCCAGGTTAAAAGTATGCTCACCAAGACTAGTATGGTTAAAATCCATGATTTAATATTTTCGTATCTCATGACCATTCATCCTCTTCTGAACGCTCATATGGCAGGGAAAACGCAATAGTCGTTCCTTTTCCTTCCTCACTAGAAGCCCAAATCGAACCCCCATGAGCATTGACCATTTCCTTCGCAATGGCCAGACCCAGGCCTGTCCCACCTAATTTACGGGTCCTTGCTTTATCAACACGATAAAAGCGGTCAAAAATCTTTCCGATGTTTTCTTTTGGAATTCCTACACCTTGGTCTTTGACACTAACAATAATTCTACTTTCCTCTTCTTTAATAGAGAAGGTCACTTGTCCACCTTCAGGAGAGTACTTTAAGGCATTCGAAATGATATTATATAAAACCTGTGTCATTTTATCCTCATCAACTTCAATAAATATGGCATGGTTAGGGAGCTTTCTTTTAAAGGTAACATTTTGTTCCTTAGTCATCTCAAACCTGTCAATGATTCGGTGATAGAAGTCAACAAAGTTGACCCATTCTATCGTAAGCCGATAATCTGTACTATCCATTTTTGAAAGCTGTAAAAGGTCATTCACGAGCCGGATCATTCTCTCCGTTTCAGTCCGTGTTACTTCTAGGAAATTCGGTGCAATCTCCTCATCCTGCCAGGCACCATCAGCTAAGGCTTCCAAGTAACTCCTCATCGTGGTTAAAGGTGTTCTTAGTTCGTGTGATACATTGGCTACAAACTCTCGTCTCTCAGCATCAATTTTTTCCTGGTCTGTAATATCATGAAGAACGGCAATCAGTCCATTAACAAAGCCGGTTTCCTTTTGGATTACAGAGAAATTCGCACGAAGGAAATAACGCTCCGATTTCGTACTGTAATCTAGGATTAATGAATCCTTCTCCTCGAGTAAGTCTTCAAATGTATTCGTGTCATCTAAGTTTAGAAGGGACACAATCGGTTGGGATAAAACTGTTTCACGTGAAACATTCAACAGCTTGGCTGCTGGTTCATTGATTAAAATGACTCGCCCTTTCCGATCGGTAGCTATAACCCCGTCTGTCATATAAGAAAGAACCGACGAAAGTTTTCTCCGTTCCCCTTCAGTCATGGCTTGTGCTTCTTGAAGCTTTTTCGTCAGGTTGTTAAAGGTAATCGCCAGTGTGCCAATCTCATCGTACCCATACACTTTTACTTTCCGTGAAAAATTCCCTTTTGCCATGGCTAATGCCTGCTTCTTCATATCGGCAATCGGTCTTGTAATCGTCTGGGCTAATAAAATTCCTAAAACGGCAGTAATCGATAGAGCAATCGCAGTTCCTGTGGCAAAAATACCATTAATAGTTTTCATTTGTTCAAACACATTTTCTATTTTTGCGACAAGGTAGATGGCCCCAATGACTTTTTTTCCTGATTTAATTGGGGTAGCGAGAACCCAAATTCGGTCCCCTGTATGCGGGTCAATTTGGATGACACTTTGGTCTTCTTCCATCACCATTGATTGTTTAATCCTAAGCTCTGTTGTTCTTTGCCCAACGAGCCCCTGATTGTTGGTATTAGAGGTCCCTAGTATTTTAAGTGATCTGTTTTCAATCACTCGAACTTCGGATATATCACCTGCATCAAAGTCTCGGAGGATTTTCTTAATATCCTCTTCGACCGTTGGATCCTCAGGGGACCGTTCCTTTTTCATTTCCTCAACGATATTATATGCAAGCAAATTTACGCGCTCTTTTAATGATGTCTGGAAGTTTGTTCTAAGCGTTTCTTCCAGCTGCTTTACAAAATACACGCCGATAATTTGCATAGCAACTAATATAAGCAATACATAGATAATGACAAATTTTACGTGTATTGACCGAAAAAAACCAACCTTTTTCATCAATGATATTACTCCTGTTCAGGATTCCGTAAATAGTATCCAACTCCGCGGCGGGTAACAATCCATGTTGGGTGACTTGGGCTATCCTCAATTTTTTCACGCAAACGTCTAACCGTTACATCTACCGTTCTCACGTCTCCGTAATAATCATAGCCCCATACGGTTTGCAGGAGATGTTCTCTCGTCATAACTTGCCCAATATGCTTTGCTAAATAATAAAGCAACTCAAACTCACGGTGCGTTAATTCAATCGTCTCACCGCGTTTGGAAACCACATAGGCATCTGGATGGATCACGAGGGAACCAATTTCAATTTCATTTGACTCATTTTCAGCATCAGGCTGTGCCAATACTTGTTGGTGTCTACGTAAGTTCGCTTTCACACGGGCAATTAATTCCCTTGTGCTGAACGGTTTTGTTACGTAATCATCTGCACCTAGTTCTAGACCTAATACTTTATCAATTTCAGAATCCTTCGCTGTCAGCATAATAATCGGCATTTCGTACTTTTTGCGAATTTCCCGACATACCTCCATACCATCTCTTAATGGGAGCATAATATCTAGGAGAATTAGATCTGGCTGTATCTCTTCCACTAATTCGAGTGCTTCGTTTCCATCATAGGCGCAATAGACAACATATCCTTCTTTTTTCAGGTTGAACTGCAAAATATCTGCAATTGGCTTTTCATCATCCACAACAAGAATTTTCTTTTCCATACCATTGCTCCTTTATTTATCAATTATCTATTCAATCACAAGTTGTTAAAAGTCATAACTATACTATTTTACTTTACCATTTTATTAGCATAAATTCATCTTTAACTAGCATTTGGCAAGATTGGCATGTTATACTTTTCCACTTTTGATTTTTTTCATAAAAAGCAAAAGTCTCTAGTAACGACTAGAGACCTTTCATTTATATTATTTTGGTTCTGTTAAACTTGCCTGTTGATTTCCGCTCCAGGCACAAGCGGTTCGTGGGTGTTTCGGCGAGCCTCCTCGGCGCATGCGCCTGCGGGGTCTCCCCTGAACCATACTCCCACAGGAGTCTTCGTGCCTTCCGCTCCAATCAACAGAGTGTAAAAATCAACACTGTTCTTTAACATAGCCATTATTTTAAATAAGTAAGTGGGTTAACTAAGCTTCCATTTTTATATACTTCGAAGTGAAGGTGTACGCCGGTTACGTTTCCTGTTGCACCCATGATTCCAATTGCTGTGCCTTTAGAAACGGTTTGGCCTACTTTTACGTTAATCGATGACATGTGGCCATAAAGCGTACGGAAACCATTTTTATGGTCGATAATGACTTTATTTCCATAGCCACCTGAATCCCAACCAGCAGAAACAACAACGCCATTATCGGCAGCCTTAATAGTCTTGTTACTTGGTCTCGCAATATCAATCCCTTTATGCATTTTCCCCCAGCGATAGCCAAGCTTACTGGATACATACCCACCAACAGTTGGCCAGGCAAAGGAACCCTCCCCACGAGACGGGATTGCTTTCGTTCCTTTAATAACAATATGATTGATTGGCTGCTGTAGAATTTGTTCACTTGTTTGATCTTTTTTAATGGTTACGCCATTTTGTTCTGATAGTAAATAGTTTACTAAGCGGGATCCATTTTGTCCTGCTTGCTTTTCCTTGGTTTCACCTTTAGGCATAGATGAATCCTCAACTACTTCATTCGTAAATGCTATTTCTTCCTTTTGATTGGCTTCTTTATCAACAATGACAGCCACATACGGTTGTAGAACCGTAACATTTAATTCCTGACCAATCTTCAAAAGTGTTTCAGCCGTCAGACCTGGATTTAATGCCAGGATATCAGCCTGACTTAAGCCATGATTCGCAGCGATTGTTTCGAGAACATCGCCCTCTTGAACAATATATTTCTTTTCCTCTAATGTTCCTTTTTGTAAAAACGTTAAGGCTTCCGCACTAGACAATATTTTTTCCGGAGCAATATTTTCCGTTTTAATTGAAACATCTTTTGATAATCGAACGTCTAATAAACGAGTTTCATTTTCCTTTAATGCGGGTAAAGAAGGAGTAGCAGACGCTTTTCTAGACTCCAGTTCGTTTAATTGCTCTTCAGTTACGTATTGAAGCTTTAATTTCTTAATGACATCCTCGGCGGCCTCTTTATTTTCTAAATAAGCAATTGGTTTTCCATCAATAACGATGGCTGATGCCTCCGCTTGCAGTTGGAATGACTTTTTAATAGTTTGAAGTGTTTCTTGATTATCGGCAGAAGCACGGAAAACCTGTTCAGGTATGTACTTGACCTGTGGACCAAATTTTAGTGTGACATCCTTGAGGGATTTTTTGGCTGTTATAACTTCCTCGTCCACTAATTGATCGACTATATTTTTATCAGTAACATTGCCGATATATGTACCATTCAAATATACATGATAAATGGTGGTTAATTTCGATGAAGTAGCAAGTGCAACTGGCCCATTGCTAAAGGCAACGACAGATGCTGCCAATACAGTAATAATGGTCGTTTTAAGTAGTAAAAACTTTTTTGTTTTCGCTATTTTATTAAAAAATAACATCTTTTCCTCCTAAACCACGGTAAAACCCTCTTACTCTAGTACTTTTGACTAACAAAGAATTTCCCAGTATTTTAGACCTCCTTTACTTTACCATAGTTTGATTTAAAAAGATTAATAGTTGATATAATGTAACAAAAATGTATAATTGCTGACATTTTTCTACTTTTTTAAAAATTAATCAGTCAAATTAGCTCGATTTTTCTTTGGATTTTTTAAATATGGAGTAGGGTAGAATTCCTATAATATCAAGGATTACAATAGTCCTAGAGTAATAGATTACTTTTTATATAATAGGACAAGCGAATTATTCCTGTTTTGTAAAATAAGAGGGTGTTTTATTACAAAAAGATTACAAAATGTGTTTTGTGAGGGAATAAAAAAAGAAGCCTGCCGAAGCAAACTTCTTTTTTGGATGGCTCAGGACGGAATCGAACCGCCGACACAAGGATTTTCAGTCCTTTGCTCTACCGACTGAGCTACTGAGCCATAATAAGATGATTCACTAATCTTTTATTGAGATAAAGACCTTTGCTCAAAAGAACTTCCGTTCTTTTTCGCAGATTGCCGCAGAAGCAAAATCAAGATGTGAGCAATCTGCTCTACCGACTGAGCTACTGAGCCATAATAAGATGATTCACTAATCTTTTATTGAGATAAAGACCTTTGCTCAAAAG
>NZ_JBDGJV010000007.1:0-34472 GCF_057656715.1 Neobacillus sp. Soil_C_43 | reverse complement strand
TTTTTCGCAGATTGCCGCAGAAGCAAAATCAAGATGTGAGCAATCTGCTCTACCGACTGAGCTACTGAGCCATAATAAACTTTGTAATATGTAAATGGCGGTCCGGACGGGACTCGAACCCGCGACCTCCTGCGTGACAGGCAGGCATTCTAACCAACTGAACTACCGGACCATTATAAATTGATCGTCAGCAAGGAAACCGTCCTTGCCAGTCACTTACTGACAATCAAATGCCGATGACCCCTACGGGATTCGAACCCGTGTTACCGCCGTGAAAGGGCGGTGTCTTAACCGCTTGACCAAGGGGCCATACTAAAAATATTTAAATGGTGAGCCATGAAGGACTCGAACCTTCGACCCTCTGATTAAAAGTCAGATGCTCTACCAACTGAGCTAATGGCTCTCGAATGAAGATGATTCACTAATCTTTGATTTGCGACGGATGCCCACGCCTCAGAAAGCTTATTCAAGTAGCAGCTCGGCGTGTGCCCTGATGCTATTTCTTAGAAGCTTACTCGATCGTGCACTACCAACTGCGCTAATGGCTCGTACTAAATTGTCGTATCGTGGCGACGCTTTTTATAATAGCATGGATAATACTATTTAAGCAATACTTTTTCAAAAAAACTTTTTAAATAATTGAAGCCCTCAAAATTTGAGGGCTTCTCATTATGTTTTAAACTTGTCTCCAAGGGCTTCTTACTACGTTTGTTTGATTACGGTCAGGTCCTACAGAGAAAGTTGTTAATGGCACTCCTGTTAGCTGCGTTACACGCTCTACATAGTGGCGGGCATTAACTGGAAGCTCATCTAATGATTTCACTCCTGTAATATCCTCTGTCCAGCCAGGTAATTCCTCATAAACTGGCACACACTCTGCTAAAATTCGTAAATTCGCAGGGTATTCAGTAATTAACTCATCCTTATAACGGTATGCCGTACAAATTTTCAATGTTTCGATGCCAGTTAATACATCAATTGAATTAAGTGAAAGGTCTGTTAATCCACTGACACGGCGGGCGTGACGGACAACTACACTATCAAACCAGCCAACACGGCGAGGGCGTCCTGTTGTTGTACCGTATTCACGACCTACTTCGCGAATTTGATGTCCAATTTCATCATGTAATTCAGTTGGGAACGGACCATCACCCACACGGGAAGTATAGGCTTTACATACTCCGACTACATGCGTAATTTTAGATGGACCAACACCAGAACCAATCGTTACTCCTCCAGCAACAGGATTCGAAGATGTAACGAAGGGGTATGTGCCCTGGTCAATATCAAGCATAACACCTTGCGCACCTTCAAAAAGAACACGTTTGCCGTCATCCAAAGCATCATTTAACACAACAGATGTATCACAAACGTAATGCTTAACTTGTTGGCCGTATTCATAGTACTCATCAAGGATTTCTTCCTTGGTAAAACCTGTTGTTTCATATATACGTTCAAATAGACGATTTTTTTCTGCTAGGTTTTGTTCAAGCTTTTCTTCAAAGATTTCAAGGTCTAATAAATCAGCCATACGAATACCGACACGAGCAGCTTTGTCCATGTAAGCAGGACCGATCCCTTTTTTAGTTGTACCGATTTTATTAGCACCTTTGCGTTCTTCTTCCACTTCATCTAACTTGAGGTGGTAAGGAAGAATGACATGGGCGCGGTTACTAATGCGAAGATTATCCGTTGTAATACCTTTTTCATGTAAATAAGCAAGTTCTTTAACCAGTGCCTTCGGATCGACAACCATACCATTCCCAATTACACATGCTTTTTCTTTATAGAAAATCCCTGAAGGAATCAGGTGTAATTTGTAGGTTTCTCCATTAAATTTTATGGTGTGGCCTGCATTGTTTCCACCTTGATAACGTGCAATGACCTCTGCATTTTCAGATAGGAAATCAGTAATTTTTCCTTTTCCTTCGTCTCCCCATTGCGTACCAACAACCACTACTGATGACATAAAAGGCACCTCCAAAATTTTTGCTTTCAAGTAAATAATTATTATTCCCTCAGATAGTTTATCAATTTACCGAGTAAAAATCAACAAAACACGAACATTTTACAATAAATTTTATATTATGTTCGTAATATATTAAATTACTATTCTATTAATCTTCCAACTTGGAAATAAAAAAAGGTTAGCCAAGAATGGCTAACCTTCAAAAATCTATGCTCCTGGCGGCTCATACCGCGTCTCGAGATTGACGAACTTATTATATTCCTTAACAAAGGCCAACGCTACAGTACCAGTTGGGCCGTTACGCTGCTTGGCAATAATGATCTCAATGATATTTTTATTCTCCGATTCCTTATCATAGTAATCATCACGATATAAGAAGGCAACAATATCGGCATCCTGCTCGATACTTCCTGATTCACGGATATCGGACATCATCGGACGCTTATCTTGACGCTGTTCCACACCACGGGAAAGCTGAGAAAGAGCAATAACAGGGACCTTCAGCTCACGGGCTAACTGCTTAAGGGAACGGGAAATTTCCGAAACTTCCTGCTGACGGTTCTCACCTGATCGGCCGCTTCCCAAAATCAACTGCAAGTAATCGATTAAAATCATGCCTAACCCATGCTCTTGTTGCAAGCGACGGCATTTTGAACGGATATCACTAATTCTAACACCAGGGGTATCATCAATAAAAATCCCTGAATTTGATAGACTACCCATTGCCATAGTCAGCTTGCCCCAGTCATCATCCGTTAAGGAACCGGTACGCAGCCTTTGCGCATCAATATTACCTTCCGAACAAAGCATACGCATTACCAACTGTTCTGCACCCATCTCAAGACTGAAAATAGCTACATTTTCACCCGTCTTCGTCGCTACATTGGAAGCAATATTCAAAGCAAATGCCGTTTTACCTACAGAAGGACGAGCACCTACAATAATTAAGTCATTTCGCTGAAACCCGGCTGTCATTCTGTCTAGCTCAGCAAATCCGGTAGAAATCCCCGTAATCTCTCCCACACGATTGTGCATTTCTTCAATATTGTCATACGTACGGACAAGGACATCTTTAATATTATGGAACGCTCCTGCATTCTTTCTCTGGGCAACTTCCATAATACTTTTTTCCGCTTCACTTAAGAGTGCTTCAACCTCATCCTCACGCGAATATCCATCGGTTGCAATATTCGTTGCCGTACGAATCAGTCTTCTAAGTAACGATTTTTCTTCTACTATTCTCGCATAATACTCAATATTGGCTGCTGTAGGTACAGAACCTGCAAGCTCACTTAAATAACTCACACCACCGGTATCTTCTAAAAGCTTGGCTGCTGCCAGCTCCTCCGTCACGGTAATCAAGTCAACGGCTTTTCCTTGATCATTTAAGTTGAGCATCACATTAAATATTTTTTGATGTGCAGCACGGTAAAAATCTTCAGGAATCAAGATTTCCGATGCCAAAGTTAAAGAAGAAGGCTCTAAAAAGATAGCCCCTAAAACAGCCTGTTCGGCCTCTATATTTTGTGGCGGCATGCGATCCGCGAATAAATCATTCATTTATAAAAAACCTCCTATTCTAGTAGGATGATTTTAAGTAATAGTCTAAAAGTATTATATCATATCCTAAAAAGAAAAAAGTGACCAGCTAAGACCGATCACATCATTGATAACTTTTATATCTTAACATGGTTCCTTACCAATTCACACTGGCAAATTTTATCCCTGTACTATTTTATTTCTTTAACAGAGACAGTTAATGTAGCTGTTACTTCGTGGTAAAGCTTTACTGGAACCTTTGTGTGGCCAAGTGTGCGAATCGCATCAGCTAGTTCCATTTTACGCTTATCAATTTTAATTCCATGTTTTTTTTGCAATTCTTCTGCAATTTGTTTTGTTGTAATGGAACCAAAGAGTCTTCCACCTTCACCAGCTTTAGCCGTTAACTCCACCGTAATTTTATCCAATACTTCTTTCAGCTTTTTCGCTTCGGCTAGTTCTTCTGCTGCTTCCTTTTCTTGTTTCTTTTTTTGGGCATCTAAAGAACTGACGTTAGCATTATTTGCTTCAACAGCTAAACCTTGTTTAATTAAAAAGTTATGTGCATAGCCATCAGCTACATTTTTCACTTCACCTTTTTTACCTTTTCCTTTTACATCTTTAAGAAAAATTACTTTCATTCTTTTTTCACTCCTTCAAAATATTCATCAATTGCCAGCTTTAACTTTGTTTCCGTTTCGTTTATCGTTAAGCCACTAAGCTGGGTCGCTGCATTCGTAAGGTGACCGCCACCTTTAAGGCTTTCCATAATCACTTGGACATTTATGTTTCCTAGTGAACGTGCACTAATTCCTATAACACCTTCACTCCTTTTGGAAATAACAAAAGAGGCGAGAACCCCATCCATCGTTAACAAAGTATCTGCTGCTTGCGCAATAATGACTTGATCATTCAGTTCATTTTCATTTCCTTTTGCTATAGCTACTCCCTCACGATAAAAAGAAACAGATTCAATCAGCTTAGCCCGTTTGATATATGTATCTACATCTTCTTTTAAAAGCTTTTGGACTAAAACTGTATCTGCACCATGTGCACGTAAGTAGGAGGCTGCATCAAACGTCCTGGACCCTGTCCGTAAGGAGAAACTCTTTGTGTCGACAATAATCCCAGCTAATAGAGCAGTGGCTTCGATCATCTCAATTTTACCTCGTTTAGGCTGATATTCCAAAAACTCCGTTACTAGCTCGGCTGTAGAAGATGCATAGGGCTCCATATAAACTAGCAATGGATTGGCAATAAAATCCTCACCACGACGATGATGGTCAATGACCACCACATGGTCTATTTTATTTAACAGTCGCTCTTCCATGACTAGGGCAGGCTTATGTGTATCCACAATCACTAGAAGGGTTTTGTCTGTAGACATTTCTAATGCTTGCTCTGGACCAATAAAATGTGAATATAACTGCTCACTCTGGCGTATTTCTTCCATGAGCCTTTTGCCACCATTGTCTAGTTCCGTTGTATTAACCACAATATATGCTTCTTTTTGATTCATTTGCGCTACTTTATAAATGCCAATACTGGAACCAATAGAATCCATATCAGGGTTTTTATGCCCCATGACAATCACTTTATCACTGGCCGTAATTAAATCCCTCAAGGCATGAGAAATGACACGTGCTCTTACCCTTGTCCGTTTTTCAACAGGATTTGTTTTTCCACCAAAGAATTTCACTTTCCCATTTGGCAGTTTAATGGCTACCTGATCGCCGCCTCTGCCGAGAGCTAGATCAAGGCTTGATTGGGCCAATGCTCCCAATTCAGGTAAAGAAGTAACACCTGTTCCAACACCGATACTTAAGGTAAAGGAAACATTCTGCTTGGAGGTCATTTCTCTTACATCATCAAGAATAGTAAATTTGCCCTTTTCAAGAGCACGGAGAATTCCTTCACTAAACACAGCAATAAATCGCTCAGAGGAAACCCGTTTGAGGAAAATTCCATTATCCTGAGCCCATTTATTTAGGATAGATGTCACGAGATTGTTAATACTCCCACGCATTTGGTCATCCATACCCTGTGTCAGATCATCGTAATTATCTAAGAAAATGGTGCCAATAACCGTCCGTTCATCCTGGTACTTTTTTTCAATTTCTTTTTGTTCGGTAACATCAAAAAAGTATAATAGCCGCTCTTCACGTTTGTGGATGACACGAAACTTCCGTTCATGAAGAGTAATAATTTCCGTTTCCACTTCCTGTTTAATCAACGGAATGAGTGAATCTGCCACATCATAAAGCGATCTTCCAACTAATGTTTCTTCATCAAAGTATGAGGCCAGGAAAGGGTTGGTCCACTCAACGAAATACTCCTCATTAATGAGCATAATCCCAATTGGCATTTCCATAAGCGCCTCTTCGCCAACCTTTTTGACTCGGTAGGAAAGGGTTGAGATGTATTCTTCCATTTCTTTTCTTTGGCGACGATCAATAACAAACATATAGTAGAGAGGGAAAAACATTAATAATAACCCGGCCACACTTAATATCCAGTTATATAATAACAGGACAATGAGCAGTACCACTGTAACGCCAATTAACCCATAAAAGGGATAACGGATTGACCGCTTTTCTAAAAATGCAGGCAAAGTTTTCAGCTCCTAGTCGTGAATCTTACTCTTTCTTTTCAAATTGCTTTCGAAAATCAAAGCCTAAATCAGTAATGCCCAATATCATTATTATATAACGGACTATTGGAATCATCAAAGTAAGAATTACAACAAGCACACCAAGTCCCTTTGCAACCGACCTCTGGTGAAAAATATAGAATAAAAAAGCAAGACCCTGCACAATAATTAAGGTTTCTAAAACCGCTCTGACATTAATTAAAACTGAATACATGTATGTACCCTCATGCGGATGAAACAAAAGCATCGCACCTAAGGCAATTAAATAATACCATAAAAGGCTTTTTGGCAGGGAAAGATTACGAAAACTTCCCCACGGCTTTACTTTTACTCCAAACCTTTTTATGACTGGAAAGCTAATCCACTGTATGACAAAAGAAGCAGCTACCGCAGCAAAAATAAGAGCAGTCGGAGCAATTGTCGTGATTTGTTTTACCATAAGGGTACCTTGCTCTTGTAATTTCTCAATTTGATCTTCTTGCCCCTGTGCTTTTAATATTACTTCAGACTGTTTAATCGATTCGGTTACGGACGTCTTTAACTCGTGAAGAATATCCATTTGAAAGAATGCAGCAGAAGCACTATAAAAAATAACCATACCTATAGCTAAAGTAAGTGTACTTGCCATTAAAATGACATTTCTGCTCCTGTTTTTTTGCAGGAGGTAACCAATGACCACTCCAGCAGAACCATGAATCAGCATTAACGCCAGTCCTCTTAAAGAGCCCGCAAAAAAAGAGATAAATATCGCAGCCACAACAAATGCCGTAATCATTTTTACATTGTTTTTTGCTGAAAACAAAATAAATGGCAGCGGAATTGCAATGGTTACAATTCCTCCGACGAGAGGAACATAGATACTTATTAAGATAAGAGCTGCCATCGAAGCTAAAAGAATGGCACCCTCTGTTAGTTTATGTACATTTTTCACTTCTTCACCTCTAATTATGAAAGCTATCCTTTTATTTTAGACTACATAAGAGTTATGATTCAACTTTATAAAAGGCTTTGTAAATTTCCGCTCCAGGCACGAGCGGTTCGTGGGTGTTTCGGCGAGCCTCCTCGGTGCTTGCGCCTGCGGGGTCTCCCCTGAACCATACTCCCACAGGAGTCTTCGTGCCTTCCGCTCCAATCAACAGAGGTTAATAATCAACAATATTCATTAACACAGCCTTATAAAAAGGAAAAAGGCAGTAAGGGCGACCCTTACTGCCTTAGAAAGCTTATTATTCTCCAGCCACGAATGGTAATAATGCCATTTGACGTGCACGTTTGATTGCAACTGTTAGTTTACGTTGGTATTTAGCGCTAGTACCAGTTACACGACGTGGTAAAATTTTTCCACGCTCAGAGATGAATTTTTTAAGTAAATCTACATCTTTGTAATCGATGCGAGAGATGCCATTTGCTGTGAAATAGCAAACCTTACGACGCTTTGCGCGACCGCCTTTACGTCCTCCTGCCATGAAAATTCCCTCCTTTATGATTTTTTTATTTATTCACGTGCGATAAAGGTTGTTTAGAATGGAAGATCATCATCGGAAATGTCAATTTGTCCATTTCCTGCAAATGGATCTTCATCCATACGAGTAAAACCTTTATTTTGGTTTTGATTTTGATTTTGGTACTGGCGTTGATTCTGATTGCCGCCTCCGTATTGGTTTCCTTGCGGTTCCCGTGGTGGTGCACCGAAATGATCATTGTCGCCTCTTCCACCGCCGCCACCAGACGAGCTTTTAGGTTCTAAGAACTGAACGCTCTCTGCTTGAACCTCTGTAACGTAAACACGTTTACCATCTTGTCCTTCATAGTTGCGGGTTTGAATACGACCATCAACACCTGCAAGACTGCCCTTTTTCAAGAAGTTCGCTACATTTTCAGCCGGTTTACGCCAAACAACACAATTAATAAAGTCTGCTTCACGCTCACCTGCTTGACTAGAAAATGGTCGATTAACTGCTAGAGTAAAGGTAGCAACAGGAACCCCATTTGGCGTATAGCGCAAATCAGGATCTTTTGTTAAACGGCCAACAAGCACGACACGATTCATCATCAGAATCAACTCCTTTTCTTCCAGGGATTGTTTCACATGAAACATTCTTCACCTGAAAAAATTTTATATTAATATTAAACTTCTTCTTTAATTACGATATGGCGAATGATATCTTCGCTGATTTTTGCAAGACGAGAAAATTCTTGTACTGCATCAGCTGAAGATGTAGTTTTAGCGATTTGGTAGTATCCGTCACGGAAATCGTTGATTTCGTATGCAAGACGGCGCTTACCCCAATCTTTTGTTTCAGCAGTTTCCGCACCATTGTCAAGAAGAATTGTGTTAAAACGCTCAACTAGAGCTTTTTTCGCTTCCTCTTCAATGTTTGGGCGGATGATGTACATGATTTCGTACTTATTCATCACAGTCACCTCCTTTTGGTCTAAACGGCCCGAATGGGCAAGGAGCAATTATTCATTACTCACAAGTTAAGATTATAGCATAGAAAAACAGGAAAAGCAATGTTCTTTCCCTGTTCCCATTTTTACCTATTTACATTGATTTAAACATTGAAACGGAAGTGGATGACGTCGCCGTCTTTTACTTCATATTCTTTTCCTTCTAGGCGGACTTTTCCAGCTTCTTTAGCTGCGTTGTGGCTTCCTGCTGCTAGAAGGTCATCGTAGGATACTGTTTCTGCACGAATGAATCCACGTTCGAAATCAGAATGAATGACACCCGCACATTGAGGGGCCTTCATTCCTTTTCTGAATGTCCAAGCGCGAACCTCTTGAACTCCTGCTGTGAAATAAGTAGCTAAGCCAAGTAAGTTATATGCAGCACGGATTAACTGATCTAGACCTGATTCTTCGATGCCAAGCTCAGAAAGGAACATAACCTTTTCTTCACCCTCAAGCTCTGCAATTTCTTCTTCAATTTTTGCACAAACCACAATCACTTCTGCATTATCAGCTGCAGCATACTCACGAACTTTTTGTACATATTCATTCTCAGAAGGATCAGCAATATCATCTTCACTCACATTAGCTACATACAGAACAGGTTTAATCGTTAAAAGGTGTAGACCTTTAACTAATTTCATTTGTTCCTCTGTGAAGTCAACCGTACGAGCTGGTTTCTCTGCTTCAAACGCATCACGAAGCATCGCAAGAACTTCGAATTCTGCGGCTGCATCCTTATCTTTTTGCTTAGCCAACTTTTCAACGCGGCTAATACGCTTTTCTACGGATTCCATGTCTGCAAGAATTAACTCCAGGTTAATGACTTCAATATCATCAATTGGGTCCACTTTTCCAGAAACGTGTGTGATATTTTCATCTGCGAAGCAGCGAACTACTTGGCAAATCGCATCTACTTGGCGGATATGAGATAGGAACTTGTTTCCTAACCCTTCACCTTTACTTGCACCTTTAACAATCCCGGCAATATCGGTAAATTCAAATGCTGTTGGAACAGTTTTCTTAGGTTGAACAAGCTCAGTTAATTTTTGTAAACGGTGGTCAGGTACTTCTACAATTCCTACGTTTGGATCAATCGTACAGAAAGGATAGTTCGCTGATTCCGCTCCTGCCTGTGTGATTGCATTAAATAAAGTAGACTTACCAACGTTCGGTAAACCTACGATACCAGCTGTTAAAGCCATGTCCTTCACTCCTCATATTAAAAATCGATCTATTTAAACAAAAATTGAGTCCATTTAATCAGTAAATAGTCAAGCCTTTCACAATTATAGGCATTTGTAAGAAAAAAGACAAGGATGAAAAAACTGCTACCCATAGGCAGCAGTTAGTTCACTTTTTCAATATTTACTAGACAATCATATAATGTGCTTCCTAGACCATTATCCGATTTCCTGTTAGAGGTTAGTTTATTTACCGATCCGCCGAATTCTTTCCAAATTCCCTCATCAATATTAATCGTATTGGGATGTGCCGCTGCTAAGACTGAAATAAACCCTCTTACTTCTCCTCGCTCATTCCATACCCTGACTAAATCGCCGTTTTGCAGTTTTTTCTGTTCTGCGATATTGGATGCAACCTCAACTTTTACCTTTGGCTTAGATGGGAGGAGGTGATAATTTTGCGAGTGATTCGAGCGTAAAGGATGAATCGTTAACAAATGGTACGGAAAGTATTCGGCAAGCTTTGGATTTTTCCATTTCGATTCCTCTGGTACAGCTAGCTTTAAAGAACCACCTAGCAACGAAGTAAATTCAAACTTTCCTGTTGGCGTTTGAAAACGATAGTCCTGCCAAGGAATTTTATCAACAGGTAATTCTAATGTTTGCTGTTCCTTTAATTGTTCAAACGTAACACCTTTTTTCTCTAAGGATTGGAAGGTCATCTTCAGCCATTTTTCTCTTGAAAAATCAAAGTCCTCTTCGAATCCTAAGCGCCTTGCTAATTCTGTCCAAATCCATAAGTCAGACTTTGCCTCACCAGGAGAAGTGACCAGCTTAGGTCCATAATTCACATAATGATGATACATGGAGGAATAATAAATATCCTCTTCCTCAAAAGCAGTGGTGGTTGGCAAAACATAATCAGCTAATCTTGCAGTGTCCGTCATAAACTGTTCAATCACCACAAGAGTGTCAACTGACGAAAATGCTTTCTCCACCACATGGGTGTCTGGAACCTGAGTAACAGGATTCCCGCATGTTACGATAATCATTTTTATTTCCGGGTCAACTGCCACTAGTACCTCTTCCGCTTGTTTCATAATTGAAAATTGCCGATGATTTTGTTTGCGATGGGGAAGGGTTAACTCATCGAACACAAAGCTTTGACCTACCTGCAGATTTGCATAATTGGCACCGCCGCCAGCAACTCCTATATTTCCACTAATCGCTACAAGGGCATTGATGAAACGAATGGTATTTCCGCCGTTTGTATATCTTTGCAGACCTAATCCCATATAGGTAGCGGTTGGCTTATCAGCGTAAATTTGAGCTAATTGCGTGATTACCTCAAAGGGTACTTCCGTCATTTCACTCAATTGTTCCATTGAGATCTCTTCTAGGAGTGCGTCTAAGTCTGAAAAACCATGTGTATATTGTTCGATAAACTGTCGGTCTTCCAATCCTAAGCGGAGCATTTCTTTAATAATTGCAGCTGCTAATAATCCGTCCATCCCAGGTTTTACTGAAATATACTGATCGGCTATTTTTGCCGTTGCATTATAGAGAGGATCAATAACATAGATTTTAGCCCCTTTTTTCTTCACTTCTAAAAGCTTTTCATAAAAGTGCATGTTTGTTCTAGCGACGTTTCTTCCCCAAATAATGATATGTTTGCTGTTAGTAATGTCCTCTGGTTCATGGCTATAAGCATTCCCAAAATCCCACTTTTGCGCTTCAATACCTGCCCCCCAACAAAGAGAACCGTATAGTTCGGTTACCCCGCCAAAGCAATTAAAAAAGCGTTGGTCCAGGTTTTTTAAAATCCCATTATTCGCGTAATCATGACTATGCAAAACAGCAGTTGAGCTGTACTTCTCTTTGATTCCCTTTAATTTTGCAGAAATTTCGTCAAGGGCCTGCTTCCAGGAGATCTGCTCAAATTGTCCATTGATCTTCTTTAAGGGGTGCAATAGCCTTTGGGTTGAGTTCGTTCTTGTTTCGAGCATCCTACCTCGTCCACAAATTTTTCCCTTTGTAATTGGATGGGATGGATCGCCTTCCACTTTCACTACCTTGTCGTTTTCTACTGTTACGTTAAAGCCACAGCTATCCCAACAATTTAGAGGACACGCTGCCTTTCGAATCTCTTTCAAAATCTCCACCCCCAACCTTCTGTTCTAAATCTAAAAAAGAAGCACGGGCTTACCCCTCATGCTTCACTAAAATCTTTTTCATTTTCCTGCCAAACTCTTTTCTTGGGATTAATACGCTATGTCCGCAGCCTTCACATTTAATCCTGATGTCCATTCCGAGGCGGATGATTTTCCAGCGGTTTGTTCCACAAGGATGTTGCTTTTTCATTTCAACGACATCATTTAAGGCAAATTCTTTTTCTTCCATCGAACTTCCCCTCCTTTACACCCCAGGTTCTTTCGTCACTCCAGAATCCTTTGAGTACATGACCATACGCGGATACGGTATTTCAATTCCGTGCTCATCAAGTTGTAGTTTAATATCTTTACGAATTTTTCTTGAAACTGCTGTATGCTGCATCGGCAATGTTTCAGCCACAATCCTGACGATTACCTCTGAAGGTCCAAAGTTTTGAATCCCTAAATAATCCGGTGTTTTCACTAACTCCTCATATTTTTCTGGCATTGTTTCAAGTAATTCTCGAATAACCTTCTCAGCTTTATCTATATCCTCTTCATAAGCAATCCCGACATCTATAATTGCAAGGCTGTTATTAAGGGAAAAATTTGTTACCTCCATTATACTACCATTAGGTAAAATATGGACCTCACCTGTCCAGCTTTTTAATTTAGTTGTTCGTAAACCAATTGTTTGGACATTACCTTCGAACTGTCCAAGACGGACATGGTCACCAACTGAAAACTGATCTTCAAAAATAATGAAGAATCCAGAAATCACATCTTTTACCAAGTTCTGAGCACCAAAACCAACGGCTAAGCCGACAACTCCTGCTCCTGCAATCAGTGCTTTCACATCAATTCCAAGTACTGAAAGAATCATCATGGCAGCAATAAAATAAATAACGTAGGAAAGGATGTTATCGAGAAGCTTGGAAAGAGTCTCTTCTCGTCGTACCGATGTAGTCAACGGGGAGAGATTTCTAATTTTAAATACATTGTGTATGGCTACTTTCCCAATTCGAATTAAGATGTTGGAGATAACAATAATGGCAATAATTTTTAGAAAACCTTCACCCATGTTTAACCATGTGTCTTCGTTCTGAAATTTATCAACTACTTTTTGGATTCCTTTTTCAGTAATACTCATTCACACACCATCCTTACATCCATAATACCTCATCTATTTTAACAATTTTTCTAGTTAGATAATAGCATTGTGATTTTTCTTTTTCTGCCTTGTTATGTATAGAATCCCTGAATTTTCCGTATAATAGTAAAACTATTCAAAATTTAGGGAGTGGGCCGAGTGAATCTGAAAACAAACCTTTTTGACAGGAGGGCCAAAGCACGCATTAGTCACGATGACCTTCACGCTGCTGAACATTTAGCGGAAGAGTTAATTGATCATATTCCTAGTGTAACCAAACGCCCAATTGTTTTTATTTGTATTGGAACAGACCGCTCTACAGGCGATTCATTAGGACCACTTGTCGGAACACTACTGGAAGAGAAGAATCTCAAAGCTTTTCATGTGTATGGCACATTAGATGACCCGATTCATGCGGTGAATTTAGCTGAAAAGTTGAAAGAAATTCAAGCAAAATATGTTGATCCTTATATTATTGGTATTGATGCATGTTTAGGCCGAATTAAGAATGTCGGCGTGATCCAAGTTGGTACTGGACCCGTCAAGCCCGGTGCAGGTGTAAATAAGGACCTTCCGGCTGTGGGGGATATACATATCACAGGCATTGTGAATGTCAGCGGATTTATGGAGTTTTTTGTACTACAGAATACACGATTAAATTTAGTCATGAAGATGGCTAAAACGATTGCAAATGGCATTTACCAGGCAAGCCTGCTTTACCCAAAGAAAAACTGGACGGAATTAAATTGGGTAGAAGAAGAGAGGACTAATTAAAAGAGCAACCGGCACGTACCGATTGCTCTTTTTTAATTCCATTTACTGGAAAAGTTGATGATAATTATACATAATCGTCACAATGATCCCAACGATGACAATCCCCGGCAACAAATTAGCCACTTTAATCTTTGTCATGCCTGTTAGATTCAAGCCGATGGCAAAGATCATGATTCCGCCTGTAGCAGTCATTTCAACAATAAATTGATCCATTAGTGCCTGTGGAACGAAACGATCAATTTGAGTTGCAAATAAGGCAATCACCCCTTCATACAGCATGACTGGAACAGCAGAGAAGATCACGCCAATTCCTAGAGTAGTCGTTAGGATTAGTGCGGTAAATCCGTCAATCAATGATTTCATATACAATACATCATGATCACCCCGAATCCCGCTATCAAGTGCGCCAAGGATCGCCATTGCTCCAATGACAAAGATGAGAGTGGCAGTAACAAATCCTTCGGAAATGCTTCCTTTTCCGTTTGACCCAACCTTTGATTCAAGCCATTGTCCCAGATCATTTAATTTATCTTCTAATTTTAAAAGTTCTCCAGTTACAGCTCCAACGACTAAGCTGATAATAACGATTAAGAAGTTTTCACTCTTTAAGCCCATCTGAAGGCCAAGTACCATCACAGACATGCCGATTGCATACATGACCGTTACTTTCATTCCTTCAGGGATTCGGTTTAATGCTTTTCCAATTAGAGTACCGATAATAATTAACAGTCCATTCACCAATGTGCCTAATAAAAACATGATGTTTACCCCTTTTTTCGCCTCTCGAAATAATATTAGTATTAAACTATCACTTTTCTGCTAGATTGAAAAGAATTTTCTCAATTGTTCTGTTGATTTCCGCTCCAGGTGTGTCGAATGGTATAAGGCATTAACTTGGCCTATAAAAAAATAAACCATCTAGGAGATGGCTTACAAGGTTTCTTCGCGATCTAGCATTTCTAGGATTCGCTCGAGGTCCTCTTTTGAGAAAAATTCAATTTCAATTTTTCCTTTATTCTTGCTTTGTTTAATGTTTACAGTGGTTCCAAAGCGCTCACGAAGAACATGCTCGCGTTCCTGTAAAAAGACATCTTTTTTCTTTTCTGGCTTTTTTGTTTCACGTGAAACATTATCATTTAGTTGTTGAATTAATTTTTCTAACTGACGGACATTTAATCCTTCCTGGATGACCTTTTCAACAACAGCGGGTAATTTTGCCTTTTGCCTAAGCCCTAACAAGGCACGTCCATGTCCCATTGTGATTTTCTCAGCTGAAATTAGTTCCTGAATCTTTTGCGGAAGAGAAAGGAGGCGGATATGGTTCGCGATATGTGGTCGGCTTTTTCCTAAACGCTTGGCTACTTCTTCTTGCGTCAGCTTTAGCTTTTCCATTAACGTTTGGTAGGCTTGGCCTTCTTCAATTGGGTTTAAATCTTCCCTCTGTAAATTTTCCAACACCGCTAATTCCATCATTTGTTGCTCAGATAATTCACGAACAACAGCTGGAACAGTTTCCAGTTTTGCTTCCCTTGCAGCACGAAAACGTCGTTCCCCTACAACAATTTCATAGCCTCTAATACTCTTTCTTACGACTAGAGGCTGTAAAATTCCATGTTCGATGATCGAATCTCGTAATTCATCGATGGCTTCTTGGTGGAAGGTTTTTCGGGGCTGGTAAGGGTTGGGACGCAATTCTTTCAGCTTAATTTCTTGGATTGCTTCTTCCTTTCCAGGTTCAACATTCGCAAAAAATGCATTCAGGCCTTTTCCTAAACCTTTAGCCATTCGATACCACTTCCTTTGCTAAATCTAAATACACTTCCGCTCCACGGGATTTTGAATCATAAGTAATGATTGGTTCCCCGTGACTTGGAGCCTCACTTAGACGCACATTTCTTGGAATAATGGTTTTGTAGACTTTATCTTGGAAGTATTTTTTGACTTCTTCAATGACTTGAATCCCAAGATTCGTTCTCGCATCAAGCATCGTTAGTAAGACACCTTCAATTTTTAAATCCTGATTTAAATGCTTTTGCACCAGTCTAACAGTATTTAATAATTGACTCAGTCCTTCTAGCGCATAATACTCACATTGAACGGGGATGATCACCGCATCAGATGCTGTTAATGCATTAAGAGTTAATAGTCCTAAGGATGGAGGACAATCAATAATAATATAATCGAACTGATCTTTTACCTCTCCAAGCGCACGTTTTAAACGCACTTCTCTTGAAATAGTAGGAACCAATTCAATTTCAGCCCCTGCTAATTGAATAGTTGCTGGTATAGCATATAAATTATCAACGGATGTTGGCTTTATAACATCCTTTGCTTCTACATCATCTACTAACACATCATAAATACACTGTTCTACTTCTGCCTTTTCAATTCCAACCCCACTTGTTGCGTTGCCTTGCGGGTCTATGTCTACCAATAAGACACGGTTCCCTATGTATGCTAAGCAGGCTCCTAGGTTGACGCTTGTTGTCGTTTTACCGACTCCGCCTTTTTGATTCGCGATTGCAAGGATTTTGCCCACGTTGTCACCTACCTTAATTCTTAAAAAATTTTAAACTCATATTCTATCAAAAGTTAATTATTATTAATTATCTAACATATGTTTAGGAATGTAAAATTCCATTCCTTTATTTTATCATGAAATGATTTCGTTGTTATTTATTTTCTAAAAATATTCCAATGTATAATTAGGGTAATTTTTCCATTTGTTCAATTAAGTTAATCATAAAAAAGAACCAAACAACGTTCATGTCTGGTTCCTTAATAAACGTATTCTATTATTTTTTCTTTGGAATGCGGATGGTGAATTGGTAGAATTCGTCGAATTCTTCTTCTTCGGCATCCAAGTTGATTCCACTATCTGTTACCATTGATAACGATTGGCGAATCGTATTTACCGCTATTCTCATATCTTTACTAAAAGCCTTGCGCTTCGGCTTCGGCTTTTCATTTTTTTGTTCCAGCATCCTGACAACGCGTTCTTCTGTTTGCTTCACATTAAAATTCTTTTCAATCACTTCTGCCAATAGCATAACTTGTTTTTCCGGATCTTTTAATGGAATAAGTGCACGAGCATGGCGTTCGGTAATCACTTTATTTAATAACGCTTCTTGAACAGGCTGTGGTAATTTAAGAAGACGCAGCTTATTAGCGACTGTTGATTGTCCTTTTCCCAGTCGCTGTGCTAATGCCTCTTGTGTCAAATTATGGAGCTCAAGCAGCTTTCCATATGCAATCGCTTCTTCAATAGGAGATAATTCTTCACGCTGTAAATTCTCTATCAGTGCAACAGAAGCCGTTTCAGTATCCGATAGATTTTTTACAATTGCAGGGGCTTCAGTCCAGCCAAGCTTTTTCATCGCACGCCAACGGCGCTCCCCGGCAATAATTTCAAATCTATCGATATCAAACTCCCTGACGACAATAGGTTGAATGATACCATGTATATGAATGGTTCTTGATAGCTCTTCAATTTTGTCTTCATCGAATACCGTTCGAGGCTGGAACCGATTTGCTACGATCTGATTAATCGGTATTTTCCTTATTTCCTCGTTTCGTTCGATATCTATTTCCTGCTCAAGCTCAACCTCTTGTTCTCCCTTATCGCCGAGGCCAAAAAAGCGTGTAAACGAATGCTTCATCCCCAACACCACCTTTACGAAACTCCCTATTACTTATTCTCTATACAAATAATTTCTTCCTGCCTAGGATACCATTTTTATAGAAAAATTGTTAGCTTAACAAAATAACTTTACCTCGCGCCTTCCGCTCCAATCAACCTCTAATCAACCTATTCGATCGGCGATTTTCCTGGTGTTCCTGGCTTCCGAGGATATTTCTTTGGCGTTTGTTTTTCCTTTTTAATGATTAAAATATTTCGTTCACTCTCTTCGAGTGGGAGCGTAAAGGTAAACACCTTTTCCACCTTTCCACCAAGAGTAGTGATGGCCTTTTGGCCAGTTCCTAATTCATCCTGGGCATGGGCTGCCTTCATAGCAATAAATGTTCCTCCGACTTTTGCCAACGGCAGGCAAAGTTCACTTAAAACAGACATTCTTGCAACCGCTCTAGCTGTAACCACATCAAAGGCTTCCCGATAACTTGGATTGACCCCGAAGGTTTCCGCACGATCGTGAACAAAATGAACGTTATCTAATTTTAGAACGGTAGCGAGATGATTTAAAAATGAAATTCGTTTATTCAAGGAATCAACAATGGTTACCTCAATATGAGGATATACAATTTTTAACGGGATACTGGGAAATCCTGCTCCTGCTCCAACATCACATAGATGAAAGGGCTTGGTAAAATCAAAATAAAAGGATGCAGCAATGGAATCATAAAAGTGTTTTAGATACACTTCATGCTTTTCCGTTATAGCCGTTAAATTCATTTTTTCGTTCCACTCAACAAGGGTTTCAAAATAGATCTGAAACTGGTCAAGCTGCTTATCTGTAAGGGTAATTCCCTTTTCCTCCAGGCTTGCCTTAAATTGTTCGATATCCATAGACCATCTTCCTCACTAACTTTTCAGCCTCAACATCATTTGCTGCGAGCTGTTTAAAATTATTCATGAACTTTCGCAATCCGGCCTTGCTCCAAATAAACGAGGAGAATTGAAATATCAGCGGGATTAACGCCAGAAATACGGGATGCTTGAGCAATTGATAGCGGTTTGATTTGCTTAAGTTTTTGTTTGGCTTCTGTTGCTAAACTGTTAATCGCATCATAATCAATATTTTCAGGAATTTTCTTGTTTTCCATTTTCTTTAAGCGTTCAACCTGCTGAAGTGATTTCTCAATATAGCCTTCGTACTTAATTTGAATCTCTACTTGCTCTTTGATTTCATTGTCTAATTCAATCTCACTCTTCGTCAGCTGTTCGACTAATTCATACGTCATTTCTGGTCTTTTTAGCAGATCCGCAGCATGAATTCCATCCTTAAGTTCACTGCCACCCACACTTCGAATGACTGACTGGACTTCTGTAGATGGTTTAAGAATGATGGACTGTAATCGTTCCTTTTCCGCTTCGATTGCTGCTTTTTTCACTAAAAATGCTTCATAGCGCTCATCACGAATAAGACCGATTTTATGACCAATTTCAGTCAATCTTAAATCCGCATTATCATGACGTAATAATAAGCGATATTCTGCTCTAGAAGTCAACAAACGATAGGGCTCGTTTGTCCCTTTTGTAATCAAATCGTCAATTAACACACCAATATACGCATCCGATCGGCTCAAAACTAATTCTTCTCGCTCTAATGCCTTAAGACCCGCATTGATACCAGCCATTAACCCTTGGCCAGCCGCTTCCTCATAACCGGATGTTCCATTGATTTGTCCAGCCGTATATAAATTTTTAACAACTTTAGTTTCTAATGTCGGCCATAGTTGTGTAGGAACAATGGCATCATACTCAATGGCATAACCCGCCCTCATCATTTGAGACTCTTCTAATCCTGGAATTGTTTTAAGAATTCGATGCTGTACATCTTCAGGCAAGGAGGTCGATAAACCTTGAACATATACTTCCTTCGTATTTCTTCCTTCAGGTTCAAGGAAGATTTGATGACGAGGCTTGTCATTAAATCGAACAACCTTATCTTCAATGGAAGGACAGTATCTTGGACCTGTACCTTTAATCATTCCAGAGAACATCGGTGATCGGTGTAGGTTATCATCAATTAATTGATGAGTTCTGTCATTTGTATAAGTCAACCAACACGGCAGCTGATCGGTAATGAACTTTGTCGTCTCGTACGAAAACGCTCTTGGTACTTCATCACCTGGCTGTATTTCTGTTTTCGTGTAATCAATCGTATTACCATCAACTCGAGGTGGTGTACCTGTCTTAAAACGGACAAGTTCAAAACCAAGCTCTTCTAAATGCTCTGATAGCTTGATGGAAGGCTGTTGATTATTCGGGCCGCTCGAATACTTTAATTCACCAAGGATAATTTCCCCGCGAAGATAGGTTCCAGTTGTGATAACAACTGTTTTTGCTGAATAAGTGGCCCCTGTTTTTGTGATGACCCCTTTAACCATTCCATCTTCCACAATTAACTTTTCAACCATACCTTGTAGTAACGTTAAGTTCGGTTCTTCTTCAAGTGTTTTCTTCATTTCATGCTGATAATCAAATTTATCCGCTTGCGCTCTTAGTGCTCGGACAGCTGGCCCTTTTCCGGTGTTTAACATCCGCATTTGGATGTAGGTTTTATCAATATTCTTGGCCATTTCCCCACCTAGTGCATCGATTTCCCGCACAACAATCCCCTTTGCCGGCCCTCCAACAGAAGGATTACATGGCATAAAGGCAACCATATCTAAGTTAATAGTGATCATTAATGTTTTTGCACCAAGTCTGGCAGAGGCAAGTCCAGCCTCACAGCCAGCATGTCCCGCACCTACGACAATGACGTCATATTTTCCTGCTTCGTATTGCATGTTGTTCCTCCTTTTCCGTAAAAAACGGAACTTGCTTTGAACCTTACTTATCTATTTCCCTAAACAGAACTGTGAAAATAATTGATCAATGAGGCTTTCATGGACACTTTCACCAGTAATCTCTCCAAGTAATTCCCATGATCTTGTTAAGTCTATTTGAACGATATCAATCGGAGTACCTGTTTCTACTCCTTCAATTGCTTCTTCAATCGCACGTAGACTTTGGTTTAATAGTGCAATATGACGGCTGTTTGAAACATACGTCATGTCACCTGCTTCAATAGAACCTGCAAAGAACAATGAAGCTATTGCTTCCTCCAATTCATCGACACCATGGTCTTCAAGTAAGGAGGTCGTCACCATTTTATGACCTTCCGCAAGCTGAGCTACTCTTTCCATATCAATTTCTTGTGGGAGGTCTGTTTTATTAATAATGACAATGACATCCATTCCCTTAACAACCTCAAAAAGGTTTTCATCCTCTACGCTCAGTTTGTCAGAGTAATTCATGACAAGCAAAATCAAATCAGCTTCTTTTAAAACTTGACGGGAACGCTCCACACCAATTCGTTCGACAATATCCTCTGTTTCCCTAATTCCTGCTGTATCTAGTAGTCTTAACGGTACACCTCGAACATTCACATATTCCTCAATCACATCACGAGTCGTACCGGGAATATCTGTAACAATGGCTTTATTTTCATGTACTAGGCTATTAAGTAAGGAAGACTTCCCAACGTTAGGCCGTCCTACGATAACGGTAGATAAACCTTCTCGTAAAATTTTCCCTTGCTGCGATGTTTGTAGAATCTTTTTAATTTCCTCCTGTACAAAGGCCGCTTTTTCTAGCAGCATATGATGGGTCATTTCCTCCACATCATCATATTCGGGGTAATCAATATTCACTTCAACATGAGCAAGGATTTCTAAAATTTCCTGTCGCAATCTCCGGATAAGGTTTGAAAGGCGCCCTTCCATTTGACCAAGAGCTACATTCATGGCCCGATCCGTCTTCGCCCTAATTAAATCCATTACGGCTTCTGCCTGTGATAAATCAATCCGTCCATTCAAAAAGGCTCTCTTTGTAAATTCACCTGGTTCGGCTAACCTTGCCCCATGATTCAACACATGCTGCAGTACTCGATTGACGGATACAATTCCGCCATGACAGTTAATTTCAACAACATCCTCTTTCGTAAAAGTCTTCGGTCCCTTCATCACTGAGACCATTACCTCTTCTACAACTTGGCCATCTTTAGGGTCAAACAGATGTCCATAGTGAATGGTATGGGATGTCATCTCTACAAGTCTTTTCCCGCCAACACCTCTAAAAAGCTTATCTGCAATTTGAATGGCATCATCACCGCTCAGTCGGACAATCGCAATAGCACCCTCTCCCATTGGCGTTGATATCGCCGCAATCGTATCCAACTCCATGATCTTCACCTCACATAAAAAAATTTATCTATATAATAATCGGAAATTTTTTCTCAAATTATTAGAATACCACATGAATCCTCGTTAACAAAGCAATCAAATTATCCACAACCGAAAAATGTCTATTTATTATTTTAACTTATCCACATGTGAATAACAATAAAACGAAAACTCAAAGTTAAGTTAGTTAATAACACTATAAAAATCCCACAAAAAAAGACACCCTAGTAATAGGATGTCTTTTCGAACGACAATTACCTTCTAACTGGAGTAATCACCACAAAACGATGTGGCTCAGATCCATCAGAAGAAGTTTTTACACGTTTGTTTTCCGACAAAGCGGTATGAATGACTTTACGCTCATAGGAAGGCATGGGTTCTAAGGAAACTTCTTTTCCTGTTTTCACTGCCTTTTGTGCTAGACGATGGGATAATTGAATCAGTGTTTCACTTCTTCTATTTCGGTAATCTTCAGCATCGAGGACTACATTTAAATACTGGTTGGAAAAGCGATTAATCACAAGCTGAGTCAAATATTGCAATGAATTTAAAGTTTGACCTCTTTTTCCAATTAATAATGCAATCTTTTCTCCAGTCATCACAAAAGTAACTTGTTTGCCCTCACGTTTAATTTCTACTTTAGCAGGTGCCCCCATTTGTTCACTCACTTGAGAAAGAAATTTCATTGCTTCTTCGATTGGATCAATGATTACCGTTACTTTCACTATTGCTGGACGTGATCCAAAAATACCGAAAATCCCTTTTTTACCTACGTCAATAATGTCAACATCTGTGCGGTCTTTGGTGGTATTTAATTGAGCTAAAGCTGATTCTACTGCTTCTTCGACAGTTTGTCCTGTAGCAGTTACCTGTTTCACTTTTTTGCTCCTCCCACATTACCGGTGGCGTTTGCCCTTAAATCCGGTCCTTTAATAAAATAGGTTTGAACAATCATAAAAATGTTACCAACAACCCAATACAATGAAAGAGCAGCCGGGAAACTAAATGCAAAGAAAACAATCATGATCGGCATCATCCAAAGCATCATTGCCATTTGTGGATTGTGTTCTTGGCCAGCCATCATCAATTTTTGCTGAATAAAAGTGGTAATACCAGCAATTATCGGCAAAATGTAATAAGGATCCTTTTCTCCAAGATCAAACCATAAGAAATTATCTGAAGCAATTTCTCTTGTTCTTGAAATAGCATGATAAAAACCAATCAAAATTGGCATTTGAACAATTAATGGAAAACAGCCGGCCATTGGATTGACACCGTGTTTTGAAAATAGCGCCATTGTTTCTTGCTGTAATTTTTGCTGTGTCTTTTGATCTTTCGAACTATATTTCTCACGAAGGGCCTTCATTTCTGGCTGGAGAGCCTGCATCGCTTTTGAGCTTTTCGTCTGTTTAATCATTAATGGCAGAATAGCTAGTCGAATAACAATGGTTACGACGATTAGCGCGAGACCATAGCTGCCTCCTAGTAAGTGTGCTCCTTCTTTAATCAACCAGGATAGTGGATAGACAATGTATTCATTCCAAAAACCAGTACTTTCAGAAGTAATCGGCTTTTTGATTTCACTACATCCGGTTAAAAATACAAAGACAAAACTCATACCGAACAAAAGTAATATTCGTTTCTTCAACCAAATTTTCCTCCTTGCCAATATATAAATTTTTTTATGTATATTTTATGGGTATTTTATCATTTTTTAAGCACTTTTCCCACCTTAAGGACATGGGTTAAGCTTTTTTTCACTTCAAAAAAATCCATATCAGCAGTAGGCTTCCTCGCAATAATGACATAGTCCTTTCCAGCTGCTAGCTGGTCATTCAGTTCAAAGATAGCTTGTCTTACATACCGTTTGATTCTATTTCTAGTAACAGCATTTCCAATCTTTTTACTGACAGACAAACCGATTCGGAAGTAGTCCTGATCTGCTTTTTGTAGAGAATAGACAACAAATTGCCTATTGGCAAATGAATGCCCTTTTTGAAAGGCAGCTTGGAACTCTTTATTTTTCTTTACTCGAAATTCTTTTTTCATCAATAAACACCTTCAGTCTCTGATTGGCTCAGGTAAGATAGTTCAATTTCTACTATAACCATTCGTAGTATTCAAATATGCTCTATTTTCTAAGCCGAAAAGGACTTTTTTGTAAATCGGCGAATTTTCTAATCAAGGGGAAGATCTCTTCCCCCCCTTTAATTAGAAAAAAAGACCACTGACTCTTCAGTGGTCTATGCTGATAATACTTTTCTTCCTTTTAGACGACGGCGAGCTAGAACCTTACGTCCATTAGCTGAGCTCATACGACTACGGAAACCGTGAACTTTACTATGTTTACGACTATTTGGTTGATATGTTCTTTTCATTATATGACACCTCCCTGAGGAATAGCTGACAATTTTAAACGACAGTCTAACTTATTATAAAGAGGTCAACACAAAATTGTCAACCACTCTCCAACTATTGTTTCCCATTTCCAATTTTTTTCGAACATGAATTATCGATTTTCCAGAAACTATAATTAAGAAAAGTCGTGCACACTAGACAAAGTGAATAGTTCTAACCCTTAAATATAGTTGTGGATATTTTTTCGACATTTTTTTCATTATCCACACAACATATTGACAGGTTTTGCACAAATTATCTACTTGTGGACAAATTTTGTGCACACATTGTTCTGGTTGTGGATAAACTACGAAAAGGCATTGCGCCACATGCAATTATTTGATATTATATTTGTGTTTTCACTCTGAATAACTTTATCCCCAAAATTAATTATCCACAATTTGTGGATAACATGTGGATAGTTTATCCAAGCACTATGTAAAAACTTGTCCACAAGGGGTGGATATTGTCGAAACTCCACATTTATTCCTTATTATATGTTTTCCACAACCAGTGTTTCGTATATTTATAAATTAATAGGTTGTACAACTTGTATAACCTGTGTTTTTTAACGGAACTTTAGTCAAGTAGATTACAAAAGTACAAGCGGTCGTTTACGAAAGATGAGCCGCTGGAGCTGGACAATAAGAAAAAAAAGACGATTAAGGAGGGATACTAGTTGGAAAATATTGCGGATCTTTGGAATGCTGCCCTAGCCAATATTGAGAAAAAGATAAGCAAGCCTAGCTTTGACACCTGGCTTAAGTCAACAAAGGCCCATTCCCTTCAAGGCAATTTGCTTATCATAACAGCACCCAATGAATTTGCGCGTGATTGGCTGGAAGAGCGTTATTCTCAGTTAATCTCTGGTATTCTCTATGAAATTACCGGAGAAGAGCTATCAGTAAAGTTTATTATTCCGCAAAACCAGAATGAAGCAGAGACAGATGTGCAATTACCGCCAAAAAAGGTGAAAAAAGAGGATGATCACGGTGATTTTCCTCAAGGTATTCTAAATCAAAAATATACATTTGATACATTCGTTATCGGTTCTGGTAACCGTTTCGCCCATGCAGCATCACTTGCGGTAGCTGAGGCGCCAGCAAAAGCATATAATCCGCTATTTATTTATGGGGGCGTAGGATTAGGAAAGACCCATTTAATGCACGCAATTGGCCATTATGTTTTAGATCATAACCCTTCCGCGAAGGTCGTTTATTTATCATCAGAAAAATTTACAAATGAATTCATTAACTCGATTCGTGACAATAAAGCAGAGAATTTTCGCAATAAATATCGAAATGTAGATATTTTACTTATAGATGATATTCAGTTTTTAGCTGGAAAAGAATCAACCCAAGAAGAATTTTTCCATACATTTAATGCATTGCATGAAGAAAGTAAGCAAATTATTATCTCTAGTGACCGGCCACCAAGAGAGATCCCGACATTAGAGGATCGTTTACGTTCCCGTTTTGAATGGGGCTTAATCACAGATATTACTCCTCCTGATTTAGAAACAAGGATTGCGATTCTTCGTAAGAAAGCAAAAGCAGAAGGATTAGATATTCCCAATGAGGTCATGCTCTATATTGCCAACCAAATTGATTCAAACATTCGTGAATTAGAGGGAGCGTTAATTCGAGTAGTTGCCTATTCATCCTTAATTAACAAGGATATAAATGCAGATTTAGCTGCAGAGGCATTAAAGGATATCATTCCAAGCTCTAAACCTAAAGTAATTACGATTCTTGAAATTCAACGGGTCGTTGGGGAACACTTTAGTATTAAACTAGAGGACTTTAAAGCGAAGAAACGGACCAAATCTGTTGCATTTCCTAGGCAAATTGCCATGTATTTGTCCCGCGAATTAACAGACTACTCCTTGCCTAAAATAGGAGAAGAGTTTGGTGGACGCGATCACACAACTGTTATTCATGCACATGAAAAAATCTCAAAGCTTCTTCAGACAGATGCACAATTGCAAAAACAAATGAAGGAATTACATGATTTATTGAAAGTGTAATTATTTTTTTTGCATTTTCCATTTAATAATGTGAATAACTTCTTACCTGTTGTACACAGTCTGTCCACATGTGGATAGGCTGTGTTTCCATTGAAAAATACCAGTTATCCACATACTAACAGGCCCTACTAGTACTTCTACTCTTTTTTTAAAAAATAATATTATATGTTACAGCTAAAAAAATATGCCTAAACGGAGGATTTTGATATGAAGTTTATAATCCAACGAGACCGCCTTGTTCAAAGTGTTCAAGATGTTATGAAGGCTGTCACAACAAGGACAACCATACCAATCTTGACCGGGATTAAGATTACTGCGACTGCTGAAGGAGTAACATTAACAGGTAGTGATTCTGATATTTCAATTGAATCGTTCATTCCAAAAGAGGATGCTGGGGATGAAATTGTTGAAATTAAACAAGTAGGATCGATTGTTCTACAAGCCAAGTTTTTTAGCGAAATTGTTAAAAAGCTGCCTACAGACTCAGTTGAAATTGAAGTACTTGGTTCACTTCAAACCGTTATTCGATCTGGAAAATCAGAGTTTAACTTAAATGGTTTAGATGCCGAGGAATACCCTCACCTTCCACAAATTGAGGAAAATAATAAGTTTCATATTGCTACCGATCTTCTAAAAGCGATGATTAGACAAACTCATTTTGCAGTGTCCACCTCAGAAACACGCCCCATCTTGACAGGTGTAAACTGGAAGATCGAAAATGAGGAACTGATCTGTATTGCAACAGATAGTCATCGTCTGGCATTAAGAAAAGCAAAAATCGAAACGGAGAATAACGATAGCTATAATGTTGTTATTCCAGGCAAGAGCTTAAATGAATTAAATAAAATTATTGATGACTCCAATGAACTAATAGATATTGTTATTACAGAAAATCAAATATTATTTAAAGCAAAGCACTTACTATTCTTTTCAAGATTGTTAGAAGGAAATTATCCTGATACGTCTAGATTGATTCCAAATGAGAGTAAGACCGATGTAACGGTTAACACGAAGGAATTCCTTCAAGCGATTGACCGTGCTTCCCTATTAGCACGTGAAGGAAGGAATAATGTGGTTAAGTTCTCTACGATTGAGGATGGAATCATTGAGGTTTCCTCCAATACTCCTGAAATAGGAAAAGTTGTAGAAGAAATTCAAAGCTCATCCATTGAGGGAGAAGATCTAAAAATCTCTTTTAGCGCGAAATATATGATGGATGCATTAAAAGCACTGGAAGGAACGGATATCAAAGTAAGCTTCACAGGAGCAATGCGCCCATTCTTAATCCGGCCACTACATGACGAAAGTATCTTGCAGTTGATCCTACCTGTAAGAACATACTAACTAATAAAAAACTACAGATGGCCGCCAATTAAATGGCGGCTTTCTTTACTTATAAAAAGTAAAATAATTTCTTTTTTTGGTTTTCTTTGTATCCTGATGATTTTTTTAGTAAAATAAAGTATTGAGACCATTTTAGAAATGAGGGTGACAACATGCCTGAAAAAGTAAAGCTGGACACAGAATTTATTACATTAGGTCAATTTTTGAAATTAGCTGATGTAATTCAAACGGGTGGAATGGCAAAATGGTTTTTGAGCGAACATGAAGTAATTATAAATGGTGAACAAGATCAAAGAAGAGGTAGAAAGCTTCGAGCAGGTGACAAAGTCCAAATTGCTGGCTTTGGGGAGTTTGTGGTTACCGACTAGCTAAAGGATGCGTTGCCATGTATATTGAAAAATTAGCCTTAAATAATTATCGAAACTATGAAGAGCTATTCGTGGAATTTGAAAATAAAGTAAATGTTATCCTAGGTGAGAACGCCCAAGGGAAAACAAATGTGATGGAATCCATCTATGTCCTCGCCATGGCAAAATCACACCGGACATCTAATGACAAAGAACTTATTCGCTGGGACCAAGAATATGCTAAAATAGAGGGACGGGTTCAAAAACAACATAGTTCTTTGCCTATGCAGCTAATTATTTCCAAAAAGGGAAAAAAGGCAAAGTGCAACCATATTGAACAGCAAAGGTTAAGTCAATATGTGGGCAATTTGAATGTGGTTATGTTTGCACCAGAAGACCTTAATATTGTTAAAGGCAGTCCACAGGTGCGAAGACGGTTTATTGATATGGAGATTGGGCAGGTTTCGCCAATTTATTTACATGATATGAGCCAATATCAAAAAATACTCCAACAACGCAATCATTATTTGAAAATGATGCAAATAAAGAAACAAACGGATCAAACCATGCTTGAAATTTTAACGGAACAATTCATCCAAATGGCAGTAAAAATTGTCACAAAGCGGTTTGAATTCCTCCGTTTACTTGAAAAATGGGCAAAACCAATCCATCAAGGGATTTCAAGGGGGTTAGAGAACCTGGAAATTACCTATAAGCCTTCGGTAGAGGTATTAGAAGAACAAGATTTGTCGAAGATGATAGCATGCTTTGAAGAAAAATTCGCGAAGGTCAGAACGAGGGAAATTGAACGAGGCACTACCCTTTTTGGGCCTCATCGTGATGATTTATTATTTTTTGTGAACGGAAGAGATGTTCAAACCTTTGGTTCACAAGGACAACAGCGAACAACGGCTCTTTCGGTAAAGCTTGCAGAAATTGAGCTAATCTATTCTGAAATTGGTGAGTACCCTATTTTACTGCTTGATGATGTGTTATCCGAATTAGATGATTACAGGCAATCCCATTTACTTAATACCATCCAGGGCAAGGTTCAAACATTTGTGACAACGACAAGTGTGGAAGGGATTGACCACCAAACATTAAAGGAAGCTTCAACCTTTGTTGTTGAGGCTGGGGCTATAAGGAAAGTAAACTGAGGTGAACTATGTATATTCATATCGGGGAAGATCTTAATATTAGGGCTAAGGATATTATTTCTATTTTAGATAAAGAGAGTGCCCATCAATCGTCACTTGTAGAGGAATTCCTAGAGCACCATCAGGAAAAGGTAATTAATTTATCTAAAAACCCTTATAAATCAGTCATTATTACCCATGAAAAAGTATACCTATCCCCGATTGCCTCTGGAACTTTAAAGAAACGTTCAAACCAAATGAGTATACATGAATTTTAATATAAACATTCTTTTATTGTTTTAAACAACGAAAATATAGATATATTTTTGTCAGAAGGTGCAGGTGAACTAGTATGACTATCGAACAAAATGCGGTTCAGGAACAAGCATACGGTGCGGATCAAATTCAAGTCCTTGAAGGCCTTGAAGCGGTTAGAAAAAGACCTGGTATGTATATTGGATCAACTAGTGGAAAGGGTCTTCATCATCTAGTATGGGAAATTGTTGATAACAGTATTGATGAGGCACTCGCTGGTTACTGTGATGAGATTAATGTCTTAATTGAAGAAGATAACAGTATTACTGTCAAGGATAATGGCCGTGGAATTCCGGTTGGTATTCAAGAAAAGATGGGCAGACCCGCAGTTGAAGTTATTATGACGGTACTCCATGCCGGCGGTAAATTTGGCGGTGGGGGTTATAAAGTTTCCGGGGGCCTTCATGGTGTTGGTGCTTCAGTTGTTAATGCCCTCTCTACTGAACTTGAGGTATATGTCCATCGTGATGGGAAAATTCACTCGATTAAATTTGAGCGAGGCGCAGTTGTTCAAGAATTAGAGGTTATTGGTACAACTGATCAAACGGGTACAATTACACACTTTAAACCCGATGGAGAGATTTTTACTGAAACATTAGTATATGAGTATGACATTCTCGCTACTCGTCTTCGTGAATTAGCCTTCTTAAACAAAGGAATTAAAATCACTATTGAAGATAAGCGTGTTGAAAATAAACAGAATGAATACTACTACGAAGGCGGAATTAAATCGTATGTTGAACATTTAAACCGCACGAAGGAAGTCATTCATGAAGAACCGATATATATTGGCGGGGAACGCGATGGTATTAGTGTAGAAGTTGCCCTTCAGTACAACGAGGGCTACACTGATAGCATTTATTCTTTTGCCAATAATATTCACACCTATGAAGGTGGAACACATGAATCCGGATTTAAAACAGCCTTAACAAGAGTTATCAATGATTATGCAAGGAAAAATGGCCTAATCAAAGAGAATGATACGAACCTATCAGGGGAAGATGTCCGTGAGGGGTTAACAGCGATTGTTTCCATCAAACATCCTGATCCACAATTTGAGGGACAAACAAAGACAAAACTCGGTAATTCAGAGGTTAGGGCTATCACAGATACGGTCTTTGCCGGCCACTTTGAAAAATTTCTCTTAGAAAATCCAACGGTAGCGAAAAAAATCGTTGAAAAAGGTTTGATGGCGGCACGGGCCAGACTTGCAGCTAAGAAAGCTAGGGAATTAACGCGCCGGAAAAGTGCTCTAGAAGTATCGAGCTTACCAGGTAAACTTGCGGACTGCTCTTCAAAAGATCCCTCAGAGAGTGAAATATACATCGTTGAGGGTGATTCTGCGGGAGGTTCAGCGAAGCAAGGACGGGACCGACACTTCCAAGCAATTCTACCCCTAAGAGGTAAAATTCTTAATGTTGAAAAAGCGCGTCTTGACAAGATTCTGTCTAACAACGAAGTAAGAGCAATGATTACTGCTATTGGAACCGGAATTGGCGAAGATTTCGATATTTCAAAAGCCCGTTATCATAAAGTTGTAATTATGACAGATGCCGACGTAGATGGTGCGCATATTCGGACACTTATCTTAACCTTCTTTTATCGTTATATGAGAAAAATCTTAGAAGCAGGTTATATATATATTGCACAGCCACCTCTTTATAAGGTTCAGCAAGGGAAGCGCATAGAGTACGCCTATAATGATAAAGAACTTGATAAGATTTTTGCGGAATTACCAGCAACACCGAAGCCAAATATTCAACGTTATAAAGGTTTGGGAGAGATGAATCCAGAACAATTATGGGAAACAACGATGGATCCATCTACTAGAACCATGCTTCAAGTGAGCCTTGAAGATGCGATAGAAGCAGACGAGACATTTGAAATGTTAATGGGCGATAAGGTAGAACCTCGCCGTAACTTCATTGAAGCAAATGCACAATATGTAAAGAATCTAGATATTTAACTAGATATAGATTAAGGGGTAGAGGGATGACCACTATCCTCCTTTTTCTTTTACCTAGCCCTTAGTGTGATCCAATAGGAGGTACAAATTATGGCTGAAACACCAAATTCTCAAATAAAAGAGATTAATATAAGTCAGGAGATGAAATCTTCCTTTCTTGACTATGCGATGAGTGTTATTGTTTCTCGTGCCCTTCCGGATGTCCGTGATGGGTTAAAACCGGTTCATCGCCGTATTCTTTATGCTATGCATGATTTAGGAATGCATTCTGACAAACCATATAAAAAATCTGCCCGTATCGTTGGGGATGTAATCGGTAAGTATCACCCACATGGTGATTCTGCTGTTTATGAAACGATGGTACGTATGGCACAGGATTTCAACTATCGTTATATGCTCGTTGATGGGCATGGTAACTTTGGTTCTGTGGATGGTGACGCTGCAGCAGCTATGCGTTACACAGAATCAAGAATGTCTAAGATATCAATGGAATTATTAAGAGATATAAACAAAGATACTATTGATTATCAAGATAACTATGATGGTGAGGAAAGAGAACCGGTTGTTTTACCAGCTAGGTTTCCAAACCTATTAGTTAATGGAACGACTGGTATTGCGGTAGGTATGGCTACAAATATACCACCACATCAGCTTGGGGAAGTTATCGATGGAGTGTTAGCAATCAGTCATGATCCAGAAATAACTACTCAGGAGTTAATGGAAATTATCCCTGGTCCTGATTTCCCAACAGGCGGAATGATTCTTGGCAGAAGCGGTATTCGTAAGGCTTACGAGACTGGCAGAGGCTCCATAACAATCCGAGCAAAAGTAGAAATTGAACAAAAGTCTAACGGTAAGGAAGTTATCATTGTAAATGAGCTTCCATATCAAGTAAATAAGGCGAAGTTAATTGAGAAAATTGCCGAATTAGCTCGTGATAAAAAAATTGAAGGCATCACCGATCTCCGAGATGAATCTGACCGTAGAGGAATGCGAATCGTCATTGAAGTTCGGAAAGATGCGAATGCAAATGTCCTTTTAAATAATTTATATAAACAAACGGCACTTCAAACCAGCTTTGGAATTAACACGCTAGCACTTGTTGGTGGACAGCCCAAGGTACTGAGCCTAAAGCAATGTTTGGTTCACTACCTAGATCATCAAAGAGTAGTCATTCGCAGAAGAATTGAATTTGAATTGCGAAAAGCAGAAGCACGTGCCCATATTTTAGATGGCTTAAGAATTGCTTTAGACAATCTTGATGCTGTTATAAATTTAATTCGAAGTTCACAAACAACGGATATTGCACGTGAAGGTTTAATGACAACCTTTAATCTTTCTGAAAAGCAGGCACAAGCGATCCTTGATATGCGTCTACAACGTTTAACGGGATTAGAAAGAGAAAAGATTGAAGAAGAGTACCAAAACTTAGTGAAGCTAATTGCAGAATTAAAAGCAATTTTAGCGGATGAAGAAAAGGTTCTTGACATTATCCGTGAGGAATTAACTGAAATTAAAGAGCGCTTCAATGATAAGCGCCGTACAGAGATTGTAACAGGCGGACTTGAGAATATTGAGGATGAAGACTTAATTCCTCGTGAAAATATTGTCATTTCATTAACTCATAATGGTTATATCAAACGTCTACCTGTATCTACATATCGTGCCCAACGACGTGGTGGTCGTGGTATACAAGGCATGGGAACAAATGAAGATGATTTCGTTGAACATTTAATCACCACATCAACACATGATACAATTCTTTTCTTTACCAACAAAGGTAAGGTATATCGATCAAAAGGGTACGAAATACCTGAATATAGCCGTACAGCTAAAGGAATTCCAATCATTAACTTGCTTGGAATCGAAAAAGGTGAATGGGTAAATGCGATTATTCCTATCGAGGAATTTGTCGATGATTGGTTCCTTTTCTTTACCACAAAAGAAGGGGTATCTAAACGTTCCCCGTTAACATCATTTGCTAATATCCGTAATAACGGACTCATTGCTTTGAGTTTACGTGAAGGCGATGAGCTAATATCTGTTCGGCTAACTGATGGCACCAAGCATATGATCATCGGAACGAAAAAGGGTATGTTAATTCACTTCCCTGAAACGGATGTTAGGTCTATGGGACGTACCGCAACAGGAGTAAAAGGGATTACTCTAGATTCTGATGATGAAGTTGTCGGAATGGAAGTTTTAGAAGAGAGCAATGATGTTCTTATTGTAACCAAGAAGGGTTATGGTAAACGTACACCTGCATCGGAATATCGTATCCAGGGAAGAGGCGGTAAAGGGATAAAAACCTGCCAGGTGACTGAGAAAAATGGTCCACTTGTCTCCATGAGAGCAGTGACAGGTGAAGAAGACCTTATGCTTATCACAACCGGTGGTGTACTCATTCGAATGGATGTAGCTAGTATTTCTAAAATGGGTCGAAGCACGCAAGGTGTCAAACTTATTAGTATGAAAGAAAGCGATAACGAATTCGTTGCAACAGTAGCGAAGGTTGAAAAAGAGGAAGAATCTCAAGAGGATGACAGTAATGACGTTGAAGGTAACATGGTCGAAGAAAACCAAGATGTGAATCCTTCTGAGAGTGAAGAATAATAGAAAATGGGCTGACTCAAAAATCAATGAGTCGGCCTTTTTTTTATTAATTATGTATTGATACAAGATGGTCCAGCTGGTATAATACTTTAAGTCGGCAGGGCGTTTCTAATTTACAAATAGTAAAAAAGAAAAAAACGTTGACTTTAGATATTGTACATGATATATTTATTGAGTCGCTTACGAGCGATTAAAGAAATTTGTTCTTTGAAAACTAAACAAACAAAAACGTCAACAAACAAAAATTATTAGTTTCTTATGAAACTAAGCCAACGTAACAAAATGAGCTAATCAACTTTCTTGGAGAGTTTGATCCTGGCTCAGGACGAACGCTGGCGGCGTGCCTAATACATGCAAGTCGAGCGAACCACTTCGGTGGTTAGCGGCGGACGGGTGAGTAACACGTGGGCAACCTGCCTGTAAGACTGGGATAACTTCGGGAAACCGGAGCTAATACCGGATAATCCTTTTCCTCTCATGAGGAAAAGCTGAAAGACGGTTTCGGCTGTCACTTACAGATGGGCCCGCGGCGCATTAGCTAGTTGGTGAGGTA
>NZ_JBDGJV010000006.1:220102-235895 GCF_057656715.1 Neobacillus sp. Soil_C_43 | reverse complement strand
GTAGTTCACTATACTCATTCTTTTTTTACAAGCGAAAACATTGTTGACACTTTTACACAATTAAATGGACTTGACTCAACTTTGGACAGAGTAGGCAGAAAAAAGAGAAACACTGTCAAAAGACAAGGCAACTTCGGACAGTGTAGGCGTAAAAAAGCGAGACACTGTCAGAAGTCAGGTGAACTTCGGACAGTGTAGGCGTAAAAAAGCGAGACACTGTCAAAAGACAAGGCAACTTCGGACAGAGTAAGCAGAAAAAAGCGAAACACTGTCAAAAAGGATGGTAACTTCGGACAACTTTGATGATTTCAAAGGGCACTAATTTCAAGAGATGTGCGACTTCATTTGAAAAGATAACTATGAATAACAACAATTTTTTCGAAAATATCTTCTAATTTATCCAGTAAGGTATGAAAAATATGCCTTTTACAAGACTAAAGTTATAATAGAGGTACCGTTAAAAGTGGAGAGGACAGCATCATGAAATTTTTAGATCAAGCATTGGCTCAGGAAATTGTCGATCGAACGATGAAAATTATTAAGCGAAATATTAATGTCATGAATGATAAAGGGATTATTATTGGCTCAGGAGATCCAACTCGAATTGATTCCATTCATGAAGGGGCTCTGCTCGTCATTGAAAACCAAAAGGAATTTGAAATCGAGGAACACGATACAAAAGGGCTACATGGAGTGAAAGCAGGAATCAACCTTCCTATTAATTTTAATAATCAGGTGGTCGGTGTTATTGGAATCACTGGAGATCCTGAAGAGATTCGTAACTACGGGGAACTGGTGAAAATGGCAGCTGAAATGATTCTGCAACAGGCTGTTTTAATCGATCAAATTCAGTGGGATGAACGCTTGAAGGAAGAATTAATTAGCCAGCTTCTGCATGGAACAGAAAACCTCAATTCTCTCTATTTTGAAAGAGTTCGCCGCTTAGGAATCAATTTGGATATCCCGCGTCTTGCTGTGATTGTAACAGCTAAGGACAGGGCAAAGGTATTCAAGACTTTACGCGACCGATTGGATAAGGAAGATTTATTAATCATGCATCCAGATTATTTGATTCTTCTTAAAAAAGTAACGATCCAGAATGTAGTTAGGATTAGGAGTGAACTAGAGAAATGGGCTGAAGCAGCTGTTAAATATCTGGAGTTACACTGTAAACTTAGTATCGGAAACTATCATCCTGAATTAAAAGGAATTGCCAATTCCTATCGTGAGGCTGTGGAAACTTCATTTGTTGGAGAGAGGATTGATCCGGTAAAAACGATTTATTTTTATGACGATTATAAAATTCCTGTCCTACTAACAAGAGCAAAGAATCTTGGGATTGGGGAAGAATTAAAAAATTACTATCAATACCTACAAGAGAATGATAAAAAAGGGGAATTGGTTGAGACGTTATTGGCATTTATTGAGGAAAACGGGGATGTACATACTATTACAGGAAAGTTATTCATTCATCGAAATACATTAAGATATCGGCTGGATAAGATAACTGAAATAACAGGGAAGGACCCGAGAAAGATTAAGGATTTGCTCGAAATATACTTATCTGTTATTCAAGAGTTGATAAAGTAATTGTGCAAATGAACAAAAGACCTGATTGAAATGGGTCTTTTTTTTGATGGTTTGCCCAATGAAAACGTTATAGCAAACGCTTACAATGAGTATACAGACAACCAAGGAGGGATTTACAAATGGATGCAAATATTCAAGTAAGCGCTTTAGGTGCCATTTGTGCACTCGTAATAGCTATTATTTTAATTTTGAAGAAGGTTTCTCCTGCCTATGGCATGATCGCTGGAGCGTTAATCGGCGGACTAATTGGTGGAGTAGATATTACTAATACCGTAACCTTAATGATGGAAGGTGCGAAAGGCATTATTCCAGCTGTACTACGAATCTTAGCTGCAGGTATTCTAGCCGGTGTATTAATTGAATCGGGAGCAGCTGCGGTTATTGCAGAGACGATCGTCAAAAAATCAGGTGAAACAAGGGCGTTACTTGCCCTAGCGGTTGCAACCTTGATTTTAACGGCAGTTGGCGTGTTCATTGATGTTGCGGTTATTACTGTGTCACCAATTGCACTTGCAATTGCAAAAAGAGCGGGCATTTCGAAAACTGCGATCTTGTTTGCTATGATTGGTGGCGGTAAGGCAGGTAACCTTATGTCACCAAATCCAAATGCCATCGCCGCATCGGATGCCTTTAAGGTTCCCTTGACATCCATTATGGCCGCGGGTATTATCCCTGCCGTTGTTGGGTTAACCATTACTTATTTTATAGCGAAAAAACTAGTGAAAAAAGGTTCAGCTATTAAAGACATTGAAATTCAAACATACAATGGAGGAAAACTTCCGCTCTTTTTACCTGCGATTGTTGCTCCTCTTATAACCATAATTTTATTAGCCCTAAGACCACTGTTTGATATCAGTATTGACCCGATGATCGCTCTACCAATTGGCGGGATTGTTGGTGCATTGGTAATGGGTAGAGGAAGAAAAATCAATGAGTATGCTGTTTCTGGCTTAGGAAAAATGTCGGGTGTTGCAATTATGTTACTTGGAACTGGAACACTAGCAGGAATTATTGCTAATTCTGGTTTGAAGGACTTGTTGATCGAAGGTTTAAATGCACTAGGACTTCCAGGATATGTACTTGCACCAGTATCAGGTATTTTCATGTCAGCTGCAACGGCCTCAACTACTGCCGGAACAGCAGTGGCGAGCCAAGTGTTTAGTGGCACGATTTTAGGTATGGGTGTATCAGCTATTGCTGGTGCAGCTATGATTCATGCAGGTGCTACCGTATTAGATCACTTACCACACGGAAGCTTTTTCCACGCAACTGGCGGAAGCGTAAACATGGAAATCAAAGAACGTTTGAAGGTTATTCCTTATGAAACGCTAGTAGGTTTAACTATGGCGATTATTTCAACCTTAATTTATGGAGTGTTTCACTTTTTCGGATAGATAATGACCAAAAGAGGAGCGCAAACACTCCTCTTTTCACATCACCCAATGTAATTGACAGGAGAGGGATCGAGATGAAGATAGTTATTGCACCTGATTCATTTAAAGAAAGCCTCTCAGCCCTTGAGGTAGCTGAGGCAATTGAAAAAGGCTTTAAACATCATTTTCCAAATGCAGAGTATGTAAAAATACCGATGGCTGACGGTGGAGAAGGGACTGTTCAATCTCTGGTTGATGCAACCGGTGGAGAAATTATCCGCAAAACTGTCACGGGCCCTCTAGGAGAACCAGTCGAAGCGTTTTTCGGAATGCTTGGTAATAAACGTACGGCAGTGATTGAAATGGCGGCAGCTTCTGGGTTACACCTCGTTCCAAGAGAGAAACGAAATCCGTTAATTACCTCAACGAGAGGAACAGGTGAACTCATATCAGCTGCCCTTGAATATGGTGCCAATCATATCATTATTGGAATTGGTGGAAGTGCTACTAATGACGGTGGTGCGGGGATGGCTAAAGCCCTAGGTGTGGGATTATTCGATAAGAATGGGATGGAAATTGGAGAAGGCGGTGGGGCGCTTGGTAAGTTAGCTTCGATCGACTTAGCTCAATTAGATTCACGCTTAGCGAATATTAAAATTGAAGTTGCCTGTGATGTAGATAATCCACTAACAGGAGAAAGAGGAGCTTCCGCTATTTTTGGTCCGCAAAAAGGCGCGACACCGGAAATGGTGGAGCAGTTGGATTTAAATCTTGACCACTATGCTTCCGTTATTGAACGTGAACTTGGAAAAAATATTAAAGAAGTATCGGGTGCCGGAGCCGCTGGTGGGCTTGGCGGAGGATTGTTAGCCTTCTTACCGTCCGTATTAAAACGTGGTGTCGACATCGTGATTGAGGCAACTTCTCTTCTTAAAGCGGTTGAAGATGCAAATTTGGTTATCACAGGTGAAGGGAAAATTGATCATCAAACCATCTTTGGCAAGACACCAATTGGCGTAGCAAAAACAGCTAAAAAGTTTGATGTTCCTGTGATTGGAATTGCAGGAAACCTCGGAAAAGAGAGTCATGTTGTTCATGATTATGGAATCGATGCTATTTTTAGTATTGTTCCTGGTGTTGTTTTACTTGAAGACGCCTTCGAACATGCAGCAGAATATGTAGAAAGAACAGCTACCAATATCGCAGCCATTTGGAAGATGAAATAATAAAATCAGGCCTATCCCTCGGTACAAAGCGAGGGGTAGGCATTTTTATTTCTAATGTTTAAAAATAGGATTTTTTTATTGACTAAATATGTAAAAGTAAATTAGGCTAAAAAATATACGTTCCGTTGATTTATATGTCAAAATTAGAAAATAACAAACCAACTATATAAAGGGGAAATAATGATGGGTGAAGAAAGATTCATTGAAGTAACTGGGGGAAAAGTATGGGTACAAATATTTAATGAAAACGCACCAGGTACGCCAGTTATTATTTTACACGGGGGACCAGGTTCTTCCTCCTATTCGCTTCAAGGACTGAAAGCGCTAGCAGAGGACCGACCAGTTATCCTTTATGATCAACTAGGCTGTGGAAGGTCAGACAGACCAACAGATACCTCCCTTTGGCGTTTGGAACGCTTCGTGGAAGAATTAGGGCAAGTTAGACAGGCCTTAAATCTCGATGTGGTCCATATTCTTGGTCATTCCTGGGGAACCACCCTTGCTGCTGCCTATTGCTTAACACAACCAAGCGGTGTGAAAAGTGTGATCTTTTCAAGCTCTTGCTTAAGTGCACCACTATGGGAACAGGACCAGAAACGAAACCTACAAAAACTGCCTCTCGAGGTCCAAGAAACAATCAACCGATGTGAGAAAAATGGGACAACCTATTCCAAGGAATTCAAAGAGGCAACTGAAGAATTTAACAAAAACTTTGTTTGCCGTTTAGATCCTTTTCCTGATTGGTTAAAGCAAGGCTCTCAATATAGAAATCCAGAAGTATACAATATCATGTGGGGTCCATCTGAATTTACAGTATTAGGTAACCTTAAAGAGTTTGATTGTACCGCTCAATTAAAGGACATTTCGTGTCCAACCCTTTTTACATGCGGGCGCTTTGATGAAGCTACCCCAGAGTCTACTGAGTATTTTAGCAGTTTAACACCAAATTCACGCTTCCATGTGTTTGAAAACAGTGCGCATATGCCATATGTTGAAGAGCCAGAGGAGTATTTACAAGTAGTTGGAGAGTTTTTAAGAGAGGTTGATTCAAAATAAATCGTTGGCGGGACACATGGTCTCGCCGTATTTTATTTCCTCTCGAAATATGAAACAATTTAGTGAATATGTAGGGAAGGGAAAAGGAAAATTACTGGATTTGTCGAATGGTATAGGAAAATATATCTATATAAGAGGGAAAATATCATGAAAAGATTGGGCCAACTTATTCTCGTTTCCATTTCAATTTTATTTACCATTTATCAGTATCTATCCGAGAAGGATCCAATATTTGAAATTGACTTCTTTCTCTTTACCTTGTTAGCATGGTTTGTCGGCTGGCAATATGATAAGTCACGTTACTATGAAAAAAGGGCACAAGCTGGAGAGATAAGTTATAAGAGATTGATTGATTCGTTGCCCGAACCCGTTTATATTACTAGGGATCATAGATTACTTTATGTGAATAATGCTGCAGTAAGTATGCTTCGTGCTCAGCATAAAGACGAAATCATTGGAAAGTCAATTTTCGACTTCATTGTTCCTGAATATATGGATCGTTTATTAGAGCGCTATAAGCAAATAAAGAAAGAGAAACAGCCAATCCACACGATTGAATATAGAGCAAAGCGTATGGATGGAACCACTTTCTTTTTTGAAGTATCTTCCCTATCTATTGTCTTTGGTGAAAAAGAGGCCGTTCTATCAATTGGTAAGGATATTACGGAGAAAAAGGAAGAAACCGAGCGACTTCTTCAAAAGTCTGAAAAATTGGCTCTACTTGGGCAAATGGCTGCAGGGATTGCACATGAAATTCGGAATCCACTTACTTCCATTAAAGGATTTATTCAGCTAATGAAATCTGGCGCGAAAAATAATCAATACCTCGATATTGTTTTAACAGAACTTGACCGGATTAATTCAATCGTTGGCGAATTTCTTGTCCTTGCAAAACCAACGGCAGCTGTTTTTGTTGAACATAATATCAAGACATTGTTAACTGATGTAATAACCTTAATTAACAACCAGTCTATCTTGAATAATGTCCAAATTCTCATCGAGTTTAGTCCTGAACTTCCCAGCATCAGCTGTGAGGAAAATCAATTAAAACAGGTTTTCTTAAACCTTTTGAAAAATGCAATCGAAGCCATGCCAAAGGGTGGAACGATAGAGGTAATTGTAAGAGAAAAGCAGGAAGGGAAAATTTCAGTACAGATTAATGATACAGGCTTGGGAATACCTGAAGAACGTATTTCTACACTTGGGGAGCCTTTTTATACCACAAAAGAAAAGGGAACTGGACTGGGATTAATGACTTGTTTTAAGATTGTTGAAAATCACCATGGTACATTAAACATAACTAGCAAAGTAAATGAAGGAACTTGCATTGAAGTTCTTCTACCAACAATGACACAGCCATTATTAAAGCAGGAACATGCGCATTCTTAAAAATGTTATTTGGAAATAATATTCCATTGTCGTAACTTAATCTAATACTATATGATTATCCTAACAGCTGGTCCTATATTACTAGTTTCGGAGGGATATCATCCGTTGAAGAAAATTATACTTTGTGTAGCTGTGTTATCTTTATTTTTATCTGTATTTTCTTTTGATCAAGGGTTTGCAGAAGATCAGTCGGAACCCATTGTAAAAGTAAAATTGGTTAATTTTTTAGGTAACAAAGCAGAAATTACCATAAAACCAAACGGTGATTATAAAACGAGTGACCCAGATATGCAATTAAAATCTGGAAGCACTTATATAGTAAAATTAGAAAATGAAAAAATAGCACTATATAAAGATAATACTCTCTTACATTCATATGATTCATTTTCGGCCAGTCCTATTCAATCCAGCTCACAACTTTCTATTAATAGTCGTCTCTATTTAGGGAGCTTTGATTTTATGATTGAAAACAAAAAATACATCCGCCCGATAAACTCCGTTTCAATGGAGAATTATTTAAAAGGTGTGGTTCCGATTGAAATGTATCCATTTTGGAACATTGAAGCGTTAAAAACTCAAGCTGTAGCAGCAAGAACGTATGCGATGAGTTATATTACCCGCGGATTGATTGATGACACAATTTTATATCAAGTATACGGTGGCTACATTTGGACACCTAATACAACTAGAGCAGTGGATGAAACGAAAGGCCAGGTTGCCCAGTATAATGGCCGTTTAATTGATGCTGTATATTCTGCCAGTAATGGCGGTCGGACTGAGAGTAACGCCAATGCATGGGGAACAACCGCTGTACCTTATTTGACCATCAAACAAGATCCTTATGATCCAAAAACGAGTTGGAAATTTGCATTTCATCAAACACAAATAGATATAGCCTCGTTAGACTTAACAAAACCATCAGAATGGTGGTCCTCAACAATAGAACTTGATTCAACGATTTCATCTAATATTAAACTGTGGCTAACCAACAATGGTTATGCAAACAAAGAAATTAAAATTATTTCCATCCCTGATTTCTCACTTCATAGTGTAGGTTCTGGTCAACGTGTCTCAAAAGGAAACATAACAGTAGAGTTTTTTGTAAAAGATAAGGTAGACGAACTAGGTAACTTAATTACACAACGTATGTCGCTTTCAAATGTAAGTATATCTAAAGTAAGGTCTATAATAGGTAACCGTATGATGCTTAGTTATTTAGTAAATGAAGTGAAATCTGAAAATGGTATGATTAATGTTTCAGGTACAGGTGATGGCCATGGTGTGGGGATGAGTCAATGGGGTGCCCAAAACATGGCAGGAGCAGGAAAAAATTATCAAGAAATATTGAAGTTTTATTATTCAGGAATTGTTGTTACGCAAATGTATGAAGGAAATACCCAAGCAATTGCTACAGCTAAAAAGCCAGGTTGGTTAAAAGAGCAAGGCAAGTGGTATTACATTCAATCAAATGGAACGAAAGCAACTGGTTGGATAAAGGATGCTAGTAAGTGGTATTATCTTGGGACCAATGGTGTCATGTTAACTGGGTGGCAAAAAGTTAATGGCAAGTGGTACTTTTTGAATTCAAATGGCGCAATGGCCACTGGGTGGTTAAAATCCAACAATAAGTGGTACTATCTCTATTCCTCAGGTGCAATGGCTACCGGCTGGATAACCGATCACGCGAAGAAATATTATTTATCATCATCTGGTGCAATGGTTCAAAATAAGCAATACATTAATGGAAAATGGTACACCTTCCATTCAAGTGGATATTTATTATAATTCTTAAGCGGTGCCTGACACCCAGCGATTTTTTTTTGCTGGTTATCAGGCGCTTTTTTTTTTGGAAAAATATTGACTTTACTCTGATAAAGATTATAATAAAATTTAATTAATATTAATCCGATAAAACTAATGTGAATTATAGGTGAAGAGGGTGAAATACAAATGTTTCTTCATATAGACGATGTGAACAAAGAATTTGGAAATCAATCTGTGACTAATACGGTCCTTTCAAATATTAATCTTGAAATTAAGGAAGGAGAGTTTGTCTCTATCCTTGGACCTTCAGGTTGTGGAAAATCAACATTATTATCAATTGTGGCTGGTTTAACTAAACCTTCTAGTGGTGAGGTATTTCTGAACGGTGAGAAAATAACTAAGCCTGGAAGAGACCGCGGGATGGTATTCCAACAAGCAGCGCTTTTTCCTTGGATGACAGTAGAAGAGAATGTGATGTTTGCATTGCGAAAGGAAATGAAAAAGAAAGAGGCAAGGGAGGTTGCACACCAGTACTTGAAAATGGTGCAACTAAGCAACTATACGAAGCATTCCCCACATGAGTTATCTGGTGGCATGCAGCAACGTGTATCCATTGCCAGAGCCTTATCAATGAATCCTAAGGTATTATTAATGGATGAACCGTTTGGAGCTCTTGACGAACAAACGCGATCAAGGCTACATCTTGAATTAGAAAAAATATGGATTGAAACGAGAAAAACTATTTTGTTTGTAACGCATAGTATTCGTGAGTCTATCAAACTTTCAGACAGAATCATTGTAATGGGAACACGACCTGGTGTGGTACTAGAAGATATTCATGTGAAAATACCAAGGCCTCGAGAAAACCATACACAAATGGTAGCCAAATTAGAGGAAAAGATTATGAGTTTATTACAATCAGAGATTGATAAAGTGGTAAAAGAGGAATTAGCCTATGCAGCCAACAATTAAACGTATTATCTTTTTTGTAGCCTTAGTTTTGTTCTGGCAGGTGGGCGTATCAGTGAGTGGTGTTTCACCCTCTGTTATGCCGGCACCAACGGATGTCCTAGAGGCGTTAGTTAAGGGCTTTTCTGATAAAACATTAATCTATGATATTTTAGCGAGCTTCCGCCGCTTATTCATTGGTTTAAGTATATCGATTGTTCTAGGCTTAGGTCTGGGCATTCTTTTAGCAAAAAATAAAACCGCGGATGAAACGTTAGGTACACTAATTTTAGCATTACAGAGTGTACCAAGTATTGTTTGGTTACCAATTGCAATTATGTGGTTCGGTCTGAATGAAACATCGGTCATTTTTATCGTAATCCTTGGTGCTACGCTCGTCATGACGATTAATATGAGAATTGGGATTAAAAATGTGCCGCCTCTTTATATACGAGCAGCACAAACGATGGGTTCTGGTGGGGTCGGTCTATTTACAAGCGTGATTTTTCCAGCCTCAATCCCTTACGCTGTAACAGGAGCAAGACTTGGGTGGGCATTTGCCTGGCGTGCACTTATGGCGGGTGAAATCCTAAGCACAGGACCTGGATTAGGGTATACGCTGAAATACGCTTCAGATTTTGGGAATATGAGTATGGTTATTGCGATTATGATTATCATTGGTGTCATTGGCACCGTGGTTGATATTGTTTTCTTCCAACGGGTGGAACAAAATGTTATTCGCCGTTGGGGTTTAGAAACAACTAATTAAGGGGGAACTAGAGAGATGAAAAAACAAACAGCAATTATTAGCTTAGTATTCCTACTCCTAATCGGGGCATTAGCTGGGTGTGGAACAGATCAAGCAAGCTCAGGATCAAGTAAAGAAGAGAAAAAGGTCGTAATAGGATATTTCCCTAACATTGACCATGCACCTGCCATGATAGCACGTGAAAAGGGCTACTATGAAAAAGAATTAGGGGATGGCGTGAAAGTGGAATACAAGACGTTCCCTGATGGCGGTGCTTTTATGACGGCACTAAAAACTGGAGAAATTGATGCAGGACTAGTTGGTCCAGGACCTGTTATGAATAACTTCACAAATGGTGCTGATGTAAAAATTATTGCTGGAGCATCTTCAGGTGGAACAGCGATTGTTGCCAGCAAGAAAAGCGGCGTTAATTCTGTAGAGGATTTCAATGGTAAAACTTTTATTACTCCAGGCGTAGGTTGTACGCATGATGTTCAAATGGAGACTTTCTTACAAGATTTCGGTATTTCTTCTGCTCGGATTGGTGGCACACTAAAGCATGTAACTGGAAATCCAGCACAATATGCGGCTATGTTTGAATCAGGGAAAGTGGATATCGCGGCTGTTCCTGAGCCATGGGCTTCACAGTTAGTAAAAGAAGCTGGTGCTAAAATTATCGTTGATAGCAAAAAGATTTCATTTGGAACTACATTACCAAATACAATTCTCGTATCAAGCGGCAAGAAAATTAAAGCGGACAAAGATCTTATTCAAAAGATTGTAGATGCACAAAATGAGGCGATTGCTTTTATCAAGAATAATCCTGATGAAGCAAAAGAGCTTACAATTAAGAGCATTAAAGAGAGCACAAAACAAGAACTAGATAAAGCTATCGTTGATGAGGCTTGGGAAAATATCCGATTTACAACTGATGTCAATAAAGATGTCATCCAAGACTTCGCTAACTCTTCTGTAGAGCTTAAGTTCTTGAAGGAAAAACCAGATTTTGCGTCATTAATTGATTCACAATTCATTAACTAATACGAATGAAAGGTGCTGGTGTCATTTGACTCGGCACCTTTTTGTGAAAAAGGGTGGTTTTCGTTGAAACGTATATTATTTCTCCTCCTTTGCGTAACAGTTCTATCTGCGTGCTCTAAGGAAGAAAAGAAGGTGGAGAATGATTTTCCACTTCATATGAAAGTAGGCAATTTCGAAGGGATTAACCAAGCAGGTGAGGAGTTTTCTTTTTCTAAATTAAAGGGAAAAGTGTGGGTAGCTGACTTTATGTTTACCAATTGCGATACGGTCTGTTCTCCAATGACGGCAAACATGGCCGAATTGCAGCGTCATTTAGCAGCTGAAGATATAGATGCCCATCTTGTTTCTTTTAGTATAGACCCAGAAAATGATCAACCAGGGGTATTAAAGGAATATGCGAGTGGGGTAGGTGCTAATTTTTCGAATTGGGACCTTGTTACAGGCTACAAGCAGGAATTCATTGAGAGCTTTGCAAATAAATCCTTTATGGCTGCAGCGGCTAAACTAGAAGGCTCGAATCAATTTGTTCATAGTACGTCGTTTTACTTAGTAGATGAAAAGGGAATTGTCCTCCAAAAATACGAAGGTGTTTCGGAGCCGCCTTATGAGCAGATTGTGAAGGATATAAAGTCGTTACAATAAATCTGTTATTCGTAATAATATTATGTTAACTGTTATGTAAACTTTTGGGGCCATCTAGGAAAAACTATGGCCCCATATTTTTATTTTAGTATCTCCATAAAATCTTTCCCTTTTTGCACATAGTGTTCACTGGACATTTGCAGCATCTGCAGGTCTTTTTCAGTTAGTTCTCTAACGACTTTACCTGGCGAGCCTAGAACGAGGGAGCGAGGCGGTATTTTAATTCCTCCTGCGAGCAAAGTATTAGCGCCAATTATACATTCCTCGCCAACTTCGACGTTGTCCAATAACGTGGAACCCATTCCAATAATCGAACGCTTCCCAATTTTACATCCATGTAAAATAACATTGTGGCCGACCGTTACATCATCCTCAATAATCACTGGGAAACCCTCATATAAATGAATAGTAGAATTATCTTGAATACTGCATCGTTCACCCACGATAATTGGGCCATCATCCCCTCGTAAGACGGCATTAAACCAAACCGTTGATTCTTTTCCAATCTCAACATTCCCAATGATATATGCCCCAGGTGCTACAAAGACAGAATCATGAACAGTAGGTGAGACTCCTTTGTACGGAATCATCATCACAATCACCCCTATAACTTTCAGAATAGTCTTACATCTAAATGAAATTATACCATTAATTGTGCCAAGTACCGCTCAATTATGCCTAATTTAATTGTAAGCGCTTCATAATTTACAAAATAGTAAAAATAATCAAAAAACATTGACAGTGATTTTTTTCGGTGGTAACCTTATAAAAAAATTAATCTTGAATCTATGAAGAGAAGAGTAGGATTTGCTCCTTGTTTCACAGAGAGTCGGCGTTTGCTGGGAGCCGATAACAGGGCAGTCTGAAGATCATCTCAGAGATGTATAGCTGAAACTGTCCAAGTAGGCTACACCGGTTTGTCCGCCGTTATGATGGAACATGTACAAGGAATTGTACGTTGATCGAGAGCCGCAGCTTCTTTTTGAACTTGCGGAAGTAGGGTGGTATCGCGAGTTAACTCGTCCCTATTATGGGGACGGGTTTTTTGTTGTTTTTAGACAATAGATATCTGTTTACCACATACATGAATTATTTAGGAGGGAACATGAAATATGAATCAACAAGTCGATAAAAAAGCGTTTAATGTGGAGGACATCATTATTGCCAGCCATACCATCAAGGATGTGATTTCACCAACTCCATTGCAGTATAATCATTTACTTTCTGAGCGGTATGACTGTAATGTGTATTTAAAGAGAGAAGATTTGCAAAGTGTCCGATCATTTAAAATTCGTGGCGCTTACAACCGTATTAAAAAATTAAGTGGGGAAGAACTTCAAAACGGAATTATCTGTGCAAGTGCAGGAAATCATGCACAAGGTGTTGCTTACTCTTGCCATCTGTTAAAAATCAACGGAAAAATCTTTATGCCGAGTACGACGCCTAAGCAGAAGGTGAACCAGGTAAAGTTTTGGGGAAAGGACAGTGTGGAGATTGTCCTTGTGGGGGATACCTTTGATGATGCTTATGAGAAAGCTATAGAATGTAGTCAGAATGAGAACCGTACATTTATTCACCCTTTTGATGATTATGATGTGATTGCCGGTCAAGGAACCGTTGCTGTTGAATTATTAAATGATTGTCCTGAAAAAATTGATTATCTGTTTGCGGCAATCGGTGGCGGTGGCCTCCTTGCCGGAGTGGGTACGTACTTAAGACACTACTCCCCTCAAACACAATTAATCGGCGTCGAACCTCAAGGTGCACCAGGGATGAAAACATCCATTTTAAAAGGAGAAGTAACGAAGCTCCAAGAAATCGATTCATTTGTCGATGGTGCAGCAGTAAAAACGGTTGGATCTAAGACATTTTCTATTTGTAAGGAAATTGTAGACGATATTACGGTTGTTCCCGAAGGAAAGGTATGTACGACGCTTTTAGCCCTCTATAATGAGAATGCCATTGTCGTTGAACCGACCGGTGCGCTTTCCGTTGCAGCCCTAGATACATATGCAGATCAAATAAAGGGGAAAACAGTAGTTTGTATTGTCAGTGGCGGGAACAATGATATTGGAAGGATGCAAGAAATTAAAGAGCGCTCGAAGCTATACGAAGGACTACAGCATTATTTTATTGTTCAGTTTCCACAGCGCCCTGGTGCATTACGGGAATTCCTATTTGATGTACTTGGACCGAATGACGATATCAGCCATTTTGAGTATACGAAAAAGAACAACAGGGAAACGGGACCTGCCTTGGTAGGGATTGAGCTGAAGGATAAAGAAGATTACTTCCCATTAATTGAAAGAATCAAGACAAAAGGCTTCATTTACAGAGAAGTGAACAATGATAGTACGTTGTTTCAAATGCTGGTATAGACGTGAAAAGACCTTCCTTTATGGAAAGGTCTTTTTTTACTAACATGATACTTAACAAATGTCATTTTTAAGGTATAATATTATCTGTGTATGAATCAGTATTTTTTTGTGCTGGATTCAATAAATAGAAATTATCATGAACTGCTAATTATTATACTGAAACGGTACATGTTAGTATAATAAATTTGTGTAGATTCAAAGCGGAAAGAGAGTGTTCATAATGGGTCGTAAATGGAACAATATTAAAGAAAAAAAAGCGTCCAAAGATGCAAATACTAGTCGTATCTATGCGAAATTTGGTGTGGAAATCTTTGTAGCTGCGAAGCAAGGGGAGCCAAATCCAGAATCTAATCAGTCATTACGATTTGTTCTCGAGCGGGCTAAAACCTATAATGTACCGAAACACATTATCGACCGTGCGATTGATAAAGCAAAAGGTGGTTCTGAAGAAAGCTATACTGAACTTCGTTACGAGGGCTTTGGACCAAACGGATCCATGGTCATTGTTGATGCCCTAACTAATAACGTAAACCGTACTGCTTCTGACGTCCGTGCTGCATTTGGTAAAAATGGTGGGAACATGGGTGTAAGCGGTTCTGTTGCCTATATGTTTGATGCTACTGCTGTTATCGGTATCGAAGGTAAGTCCTCTGATGATGTGCTTGAACTTTTAATGGAAGCAGACGTAGACGTCCGCGACATTATCGAAGAAGAAGATTCTGTCATTGTTTATGCTGAACCAGATCAGTTCCATGCAGTTCAAGAAGCTTTTAGAAACGCGGGAATTACGGAGTTCACTGTGGCTGAGCTTACTATGCTTGCACAAAATGATGTAACCCTTCCTGAAGATGCACAAGCTAAATTTGAAAAAATGATTGATGCGCTTGAAGATTTAGATGATGTTCAACAAGTGTACCACAATGTGGACTTAGGTGAATAATAAATAGGCAGACCTCCTTTGAAGGTCTGTTTTCTTTTAAATTAATGAATAAATTGGCGGTTCCGATTAACAATAAAAACAGTGTTATTTTTTTAAACACTAAAATTTCAATGTGGAGGGATATGCTTTGGATATTCTTATTAGCTTACTCTCAACTTTACGAATATTAAGTAATAGAGCGGTTTATTTTATTAGACATATGAATTACAGGCTGCAATGGCTGTTTCGTATGTATGCTCTAGCTTAGGGTATTCAAGTATTGATATTCGCATTGAAGGAAGAAAGGGCAAGCATGGACCATGCTTGCCTTTTTTATAGAAATAAAAGGCTGTTATCGTAAACTTTGTTGCTCTCAGTACTCTTTTGTTCCTGATTCAAAAGCAACGGGGGACATATGAGTGAATTTAAATCCGATGCTGATAGAACCTGATTCAACTTCGGACAGAGTTGGTGGAAAAGACAGCAACATTGTCAGAAGGCAAAGGAACTTTGGACAGAGTTGGTGGAAAAGACAGCAACATTGTCAGAAGACAAAGGAACTTTGGACAGAGTAAGCGAAAAAGGCCGAAACATTGTCAGAAGGCAAAGGAACTTTGGACAGAGTTGGTGGAAAAGACAGCAACATTGTCAGAAGACAAAGGAACTTTGGACAGAGTAAGCGAAAAAGGCCGAAACATTGTCAGAAGGCAAAGGAACTT